>CAZTYG010000040.1:10438-10941 GCA_964617445.1 uncultured Blastochloridaceae bacterium | reverse complement strand
TCCCCCTCGATCAAGACCTCCGAGGGTTGCGGAACCTGTCCGGCGGAGGCGGCGAACGCTTCGGCCACGCCCGCCATGAATGGGTCCGGCCAACTCTCCGTGGGACCGCCCAGCCGGATGCGATTGTAGAGCTTGAGGGCGACGCCGAGGCAGTCGAACCCGGGTCCGAGATTCGCCGTTGTTGCCGGCACTTGGATCGTTGGATCGGCCATAGAAGCGTTCTAACCACCCCCGCCCGAATGAAAAGCAAAGTGTTGGACTGCGGTCATTGCAGGAAATTGCACACCACGCATGACTTGTCCGGGCGATGTGTTTAGATTGGTGGATGTCGCACAGCGAAACCGATGGCTTCATCCGTATCCACGAACAGACAACTGAAGGCACGGCCGAGCATTGCTTCTTCCTGGAGGTAGATCAAGGCACGGAGTCACTTGCTGCCGTGGTCAGCAAAGCGCTTGGCTACCGAGCGTATTACCGCAGCGGAGGGTTTGCCCGAAGGATGG
>CAZTYG010000040.1:0-10428 GCA_964617445.1 uncultured Blastochloridaceae bacterium | reverse complement strand
GATGGCTTCATCCGTATCCGGGGGGCCAGACAGCACAATCTGCGCAACCTGGATATCGATCTGCCGCGCAACCGGTTGGTGGTGATCACCGGGCCGTCGGGTTCGGGCAAATCCTCGCTGGCTTTCGACACGCTTTATGCCGAGGGCCAGCGCCGTTATGTCCAGAGCCTGTCGTCTTCGGCCCGCCAGTTCCTTGACCAACTAGAAAAGCCTGACGTGGACTCCATCGAGGGCCTGTCTCCGGCCATCGCCATCGAACAGCGCACTTCCGGCGGCAATCCGCGTTCGACGGTGGCAACGGTAACCGAGATTTACGACTATCTGCGGGTACTCTACGCCACTTGCGGACGTCCGCATCATCCCAAAACGGGGAAACCGCTGCGGCGTATGTCCGCGCAAGAGATCGTGGACCGCATCATGGACCATCCGCCAGGCACCCGCCTCATGCTGCTGGCCCCGGTGGCGCACGGCGTCGAGGGCGAGCTGCGCGATATTCTGGAAAAACTCAAGCGGTCGGGCTTCACCCGCGCGCGGATCGACGGTGCCATCGCGCTGTTGGAGGATGTCCCTAAGCTCGATGGCAAACGCAAACACAACGTGGATGTGGTGGTGGACCGGGTGGTATGCGAGCCGGACCAGCGCGGGCGTATCGCGGAGTCGGTGGAGCTGGGGCTGCTGACCGGCGGCGGGGTGTTGTTGATTTTATCGACCGATGACCCTCCGCTGGAGACCTTGTTGAGCAACCAGAACTTCGACCCGGAAACGGGCTGGCATTTCCCTCATTTCACCGCGCGGCATTTTTCGTTCAACAGCCCGGACGGCGCGTGTCCCGCTTGCCACGGCTTGGGAACAGCGTTGGTGGCCGATTCCGGTTTGGTGATTCCCGATGCGGAGCTGACGTTGGAGCAGGGTGCCATCGCACCGTGGAAAAAAGTCTCGGCGCGGTTGGCCGGACCCCATCGGGCGCGTCTGCGTGAGCTGGCCAAACGGGCCGGAGCATCGATGAATGTGCCATGGCGCGAACTCTCGGAGGAGTTTCGCCACTGGATATTGAATGGCGGCGACGAATTTGAGGGTGTGCTCAAACAGGTCCAACGCCTCCACGCGGACAGCCGTAGTCCGGTGACCCGCCGTCGCTTGGCCGGCTTTTTCAGCCGCCAACCCTGCCCGTCCTGCGGCGGCAGACGGCTGCGGCGGGAGTCTCTGGCCGTGACCATGGACCCGGACGAAACCACGCGCGGCCCGGCCATCGACACTTTTTGCGGAATGACCATTGCCGACGCCCTGGCGTTTCTGCGCGGCATCCGCTGGACCGGTGCGCGCGCGGCGGCCGCTGCGGAGCTGCTGCCGGAGATTTTCGCGCGCTTGGAATTTCTCACCGATGTCGGCCTGCCCTACCTAACGCTGGATCGCGAGGCGGGCACACTCTCCGGCGGTGAAACCCAGCGCATCCGCCTGGCCACCCAAATCGGCGGTGGGCTCAGCGGGGTGTTGTATGTGTTGGACGAGCCCAGTATCGGCCTGCACCAACGCGACAATGACCGGCTCCTGCAAACCCTCTTCCGGCTGCGGGACAAAGGCAACAGCGTGGTGGTGGTCGAGCACGACGAGGACACCATCCGCGCGGCCGAACACATCGCCGACCTCGGCCCCGGCGCGGGCCGCCGCGGCGGGCGGCTCATCGCTCAGGGCACCCCGGAGGAGATTATGCGCCATCCGGACTCGCCCACCGGAAAATACCTGCGCGGCGAGTGGACGCTTGGTGCGGTAAAAACCCGCGCCGCCACGGACTCCGGCTGGATCACTGTTCGCGGTGCCCGCGAGCACAACCTCAAAAACATCGACGCCGCTTTTCCCAAGCGCTGCCTGACCTGCGTCACCGGCGTCAGCGGATCAGGCAAGAGCACCCTGGTGCATGATGTGCTGGCACGCGCGGCCCACCGGGCGTTGAACCGCGGCGGGGACCAACCGGGCCAACATGACGGCATCGACGGACTCGACGATGTGGACCGAGTGCTGTTGGTGGACCAATCACCCATCGGACGCTCACCTCGATCCAACCCCTCCACCTACGTCGGTGCCTTCGACGCCATTCGCGATTTGTTCGCCCTGCTTCCCCTCGCCCGCGTCCGCGGCTATAAAAAGGGCAGGTTCAGCTTCAACACATCCGGGGGACGTTGCGAGCACTGCAAAGGCGACGGTGTGTTGAAGGTGGAGATGCATTTCCTGCCGGATGTCTATGTTCCCTGCGAGATCTGCAACGGGCGACGTTTCAACCGCGAGACCCTGGAGATCACCTACAAGGGCCGCAACATCGCCGATGTTCTCGACCTCACCGTCGATGACGCCCTGGACCTGTTCAAGCCGGTTCCCGCCGTTCACGAACGTCTCGCGCCCCTGGCAGCGGTCGGCCTTGGCTACCTCCACCTCGGCCAGCCCGCCACCACTCTATCCGGCGGCGAGGCCCAACGCGTGAAGCTGGCCGCCGAACTCACCCGCCGCCAGCCCGGTCACTCCCTTTATATCATGGACGAACCCACCACCGGCCTCCATTTGGCCGATGTGGAATTGTTGCTCTCCGTGCTTTTCAACCTGAGAAACCTCGGCCATACTATTGTGGTCATTGAACACCATCTGGATGTCATCAAAAATGCGGACTATGTCATCGACCTCGGCCCCGAAGGAGGGGATGGAGGCGGCGGCATCGTCGTATTCGGCACCCCCGAAGAGGTGGCACGCCATCCGCACAGCCATACCGGGCACCACCTGCGTCCCAAGCTGGCGGGTCCGCCTGTTCCAACCCGTGGCGTTGATGCTGGGCTGTTTGCTCCTCCTGACCCCGCCGGTCCGGGCGGAAAACGCGGGCTGGTTTGAGCGCCGCGCCGCCGGCTTCGGCCAGCGTGCCTTTCAAGACGGACTCTACGACATCGCCCGCCTCAAACTCTCCGAATTCCTCGAACGCAATCCACGCAGTTCGCTGGCCCCCCAATGCCGTTGGCTCCTCGGCCAGAGTTATTATTTCCTGGGCGATTACCCCGCCGCGCTCGAAATCTTCTCCAAACCCCCGGCCAACGACGACCCCGCGCTGGCCGCAGGTCACCACTTTTGGCGCGCCGAGACTCTCGCGGCGATGAAACGCTACGACGAGGCCGCCCAATGGTACACCTCGTTTCTGGAGGCCCATCCCGACGACGAACGCCAGGGCCAGGCCATCATCGGACTCAGCGGTGTATTTTTTCACACCGCACGCGCCGACGAGGCCATGGAGCGGCTCGATTCCCTGATCGCCCGGAAGGGTGCAGGGGACCCCGTGTCCCACAAAGCCCGCATCCAGCAGGTTCGAATTCTCATCGGCCAGGAAAACCATCCACGTGCCCGCGAAATTCTGACCGGGCTTCAGGAATCCAAACCCTCCCCGGCCATCGCCATCGAAACCAATTATTGGCTGGGAGAACTCGCCCTGGCCCGACTCGATCCCGACGGTGCTATCGAAGCCTTTAAAAAAGTCACCGACGAAAACCGCGGACGGCAGCGCGATCTGACCGCGCGGGCATGGTTCGGCAAGGGTCTCGCCCTCATGGAAAAAAGCCGCATGGAGGACGCCGCCAACGCTTTCGAGCAGGCATTCACCCTTGCGACGAATTCCGAATTGATCGAACCCGCCGTCATTCGTTTCCTCGATGCCAGCAAAGCACAGAACAGCTTGGCGGGTGCCTCCCTCAAAATCCGCCAGTTCGCCCGCCGCCAGGATGCCCTCAACGCCACATGCGGACTCTATGCCATCGGACGTTTCTATTTCGAGGACGGCAATGATGATGCAGTGCTCACCGAACTCGACTACCTCGTCAACACCCATCCCGATTCCCGCTGGACCCAACCCGCCCGGCTGCTCATGGCCCGCTCCCTTCACCGCAAAAACGAAACCGCCGCCGCCCTCGCCATCTGGCGGGAACTGGTCGCCAAAGGTCAAAGCCCCGCGATCATCGCCCAATCCCACCTCCACCTCGCCGACCACGAATGGAATGAAAACAACCACGCGGCCGCATCTTCTCATTTTCTGGAGGCATCGAAGTTGGCCGGCCATCCCGCCGACCAAGAGGACGCACTTTACCGTGCCACCATCGCCATGGCCCGCGCGGGCGACCTCGCCGCGTTCTCCAAACTCCAGGGGCAATTCGCCAAATCCTTCCCCAAAAGCCCCCACCTGCCCGGCACCCTGATGGAAAAGGCCTCCCTGCTCGAAACAGCGGACAAACACGATCAAGCATCAGAAATCTACAAAGTCTTGGCCGAAAGCGACACCCATCCCGATCATGCTGCCAAGGCCCTCATGAAACTCGCATGGTCCCGATACCAAAACGGCGCATTCGGCGAAGTCCCCGGACTCGTGGACCAGATTCAAGCTACCCACCCGGACTTCTCCGGCCTTCCCGAGGCCTTGTATCTCCGGGCCTACTCCAGAGTCTTGATGGGTGATTCCACATCCTCCACCCTGGTCGAGGAATACGCGGCACTTATCGAGCGTTTCCCCGGCGATTCCAACGCCGCCCGTGCCCGCTTTCAGATCGGCACCCTCCACTACCAGCAGGCCAAATACACCGACGCCCGCCGCGAATTCCAGCTCATGGCCAACGATTTTCCCCGTCACAACCTCGCCGCCGCCGCGCTCTACTGGGCCGGACGCTCCGCTATGGGTGCGGGCGACTACAAGGAAGCCGTCACCCTCTTTGAAAAAATCCCCGCCGACTCCCCCCACAAGCCCGACGCCCGCCTCGCCCAAATCCGCTGCCTCATGCACCAGGGACAGTTCGACTCCGCCATCAGCGTTGCCGACTCGATCATGACCAACCGTAAAAAAGACGCGGTCTGGATCGAGGCCGCCCTGCGTAAAGCCGGCTCCCTCTTCACCCTCGGTGCCAGCGACTCCCGCCGCTACGAACTCTCCCTCGCCGCCGTCAACGACATCCTCGCCCTCCCTGACACCTCCATCCACCACCGCAACGAGGCCGGCTTTCTCAAGGGCGAAATCCTCCAACAACTCCAGCGCCCCGAACTCGCCCTCGAAGCTTTTCTCGATGTCGTCTATGGCCGCCTTCTCCCCGAAGAAGTCACCGGCCAGAACCACGACCCCGAACACTATTGGTTCATCAAATCGGGCTACCAGGCCGCGCGCATGAGGGAAACCAGCGGCGACATCCGCGGCGCCATCGAAATCTACCGCATCCTCGAACGCCTCGGAGAACCCAACCGCCAGGAATTTCGCCGCACCATCGAAGACCTCAAAACCCGCCACTTCATCTACGAAGAGTCCTGATGACATTCTTGTGGCAATGCAACCCGCTCGGACATAACAACTTGGCGCAATCCATTGACTCGCCTTGAGCGTTTCTTATAGTAGCACTGTGGACACTTCCACCATTCTGGTCTCACTTGCCAACGATCACAGCACCGTCCGTGTCATCGGCAAAGGTTCGTTCAAAAACGCCTCTTCCCTGAAGCAGTACACCGAGTCTGTCCGCGAATCCGGCTGCCGGGAGTTGCACATCGACATGCGCGAATGCGTCCACATGGACAGCACCTTCATGGGTGTCCTGGCCGGAATCGCCTCCCGCCAGAAAGCCGCCAACCTCCCGCCCCCGCGCATCTCCCACCTCTCCCCGCGCAACCGCGAGCTGCTCGAAACCCTCGGTCTGGACCACATCCTCGTCCTCGACCCCGACGACGCCCCCGCCACCTCCGGGTTCTCCCCCCTTGATACTTGTGCCGAGCCCTCCAAACTGGACACTGCGAGAACCATGCTCGAAGCCCACGAACACCTCATCCAGGCCGAACCGGCCAACGCCGCCAAGTTCCAGGACGTCATCCAATTCCTGCGCGACAAGCTCGGCCATTCCGCCTGACCTGCCCTCCCGCGCGCCCACCCATGACCACCATTTTTGTCCTCGCCCTCATCGGCGCGCTCGTCTTCTACTACTTCCGCCAGCAGCACTGCGCCCAGATGCTCGAACAGGAGCGCGCCGCCGGCAAGCAGCTTGCCGAAGAAAAGCGCATCATCTTCAACTTCCTCCACGACCTTGGCGAGGCCTTCGACGAACACATCGACAAAAACCAGCTCCTCAACGTCATCATCGAATGCGCCGCGCGTGTCACCCATGCCCGCTCCGGCATCATTTACCTCCGCCATAAGGGCGACAACACCCGCCCCGACACCCTGCACGCCGCCGCCGTTCACGGCATCTTTCCGCCCCCCTTCCCCGTCCCGGGCGAGGAGGAAAAAAACCTCGTCAGCCGCTTTCTTCAACTCGAAGCCCTGCTCAAGGACACCCCGTTGGACCTCGGCGGCGCCACTCTCATCGCCCAATCCTGCCGCACCGCCACCCCCGCCCGCTACAACGGCGACGAACTCAAAGGCCGACGCATCCGCTTCTCCGAAGCCGACCTCCACCTCAACTCCCTCATCCTCCTCCCCCTCCAATACCGCGGCGACATCCTCGGCATCATGGCCCTTGCCAACTCCAGTTGGGAACACTTCTCCGAAAACGACTTCGAAGTCGCCAAGTCCATGGCAGACCAAGCCGCCTTCTCCCTCTACAACGCCAACATCTACGCCCAGCTCGGTGAAAAACAGCGCATGGAGCGCGACCTCCAGACCGCCAGCGATATCCAACGCTTCCTCCTCCCCGACAGCCGCCCCTCCATTCACGGCTACGAAATCGAGGCTGTCAACCACGCCGCCATGCACGTCAGCGGCGACTACTATGACTTCTTCCAGGTCGATGACTCCCGCCTCGGCATCGTCATCGCCGACGTCTCCGGCAAGGGCATCTCCGCCTCCCTCGTCATGGCCATGTGCCGCACCGTCCTGCGCACCCACGCCCCCGGCAACCCCTCTCCCTCCGAGGTCCTCCGCCGCACCAACCGCGTCCTCCACCCCGACCTCGGCAGCGACCTCTTCATCACCCTCTCCTACATGATCCTCAACCACCGCACCCACACCCTTACTCTTGCCAAAGCAGGCCACGACGCCCCCCTCCTCTACGAGGCAGCTTCCCGCGCCGTCCGCCCCCTCCAAAGCCCCGGCATGGCCGTCGGCATTGACAGCGGCGATCTCTTCGATACCGTGATCGCCGATCTGGAGCTTCAGCTTCAACCGGGGGACCTCGTGCTGGTCAATACCGACGGCATCAACGAGGCCATCGACGCCAACGGCGCGGAATTCGGGCGCGACGCCATCACCGCCGCTCTCAATGAAACCGCCCACTGCGGCGCCGGCGCGCTCGTCCGCGACCTCGTCGGACGCGTCGTATCCTTCCGCGGCGACGAACTCCAGAACGACGACATCACCCTTGTGGCACTACAAAGACAATGAGCAAAAAACACGATAAACACCAACCCGCGCCCACCGCTGCGGAACAGACCCCCTCCACCCCCGACGCCGAAATCACCGACGGCGAGGAAATCGAAATCGTGGATAAAGCCGCATGGATCGAGGCCCAAAAAGCCGCTGAAGAACTCCAGTCCGCGCGTGAAAAACTCGCCCGCGCTGCCGCCGACTTCGACAACTTTCGCAAACGCCTTCAAAAGGAAAAAGAGGACGCCATTCGTTACGCCAACGAAGCCCTCCTCGAATCCCTCCTCCCCGTCATCGACAACTTCGAACTCGGGCTCCAGGCCGCCCGCCAATCCTCCGACGTCCAGGGCATTCTCACTGGAATGGAAATGGTCCGCACCCAGCTGCAACGTTTCCTGGCCGACTCCGGACTCGAAGAAGTCCACGCCGAAGGCCAGCCCTTCGACCCCCACCACCACGAAGCCGTCGAACGCCAGTCCACTCCCGACCACCCCGAAGGCACCGTCCTCGCCCAGCGCCGCAAAGGCTACAAACTGCGCGACCGACTCATTCGTCCGGCCATCGTCGTCGTAGCCGCCCCGCCCGAAGCCTGAACCCCCCCTCCCCCGCCACCATTCCGTAAAATGACGGTTTCCCATTTGTCATTTGTCATTTAGTCTTTCCTGTTTCCCATGGCCACCAAGCGCGACTACTACGAAATTCTCGGCGTATCCAAAACCGCCTCCGCCGAAGAAATCAAAAAGGCATACCGTAAACTTGCCGTCAAATACCATCCGGACAAAAATCCCGGCGACAAAAACGCCGAGGAAAAATTCAAAGAACTCGGCGAGGCCTACGAGGCCCTGAGCGACACCGAAAAACGTGCCGCCTACGACCGCTTCGGCCACGGCGCCTTCCAGGCAGGTGGCCCCGGAGCCGGTGGCTTCGGGGGACGCGGCGGCGGTGGCGGCTTTCACGACCCCTTCGAGGTCTTTCGCGAAGTCTTCGGCGGCGGTGGTGGTGGCGGTTCCGTCTTCGGCGACATCTTTGGCGACGCCTTCGCCGGCGGCGGACGCGAGCGCTCCGGACGCGGTGCCGACCTCCGCTACGACATGGAAATTTCCCTCGAAGAAGCCGTCAACGGTTGCGAACGCGACATCGTCATTCGCAAACTCGATACCTGCGACGCCTGCTCCGGCTCAGGCGCCGCCAAAGGCTCCAAAACCATCACCTGCCCCACCTGCGGTGGCACCGGCCAGGTCTCCGTCAGCCGCGGTTTCTTTTCCATGGTCCAGACCTGCCCCCGCTGCCAGGGCATGGGCGTCATCATCGAACACCCCTGCCCCCAATGCAATGGCGAGGGCCGGACCGAGAAAAACTCCAAGATCAAAATCAAAGTCCCCCCCGGCGTCGATACCGGCTCCCGCCTCCGCTCCTCCAGCCAGGGCGAGGCCGGCATTCGCGGTGCCGCGGCAGGCGACCTCTACATCGTCATTCACGTCAAAGAACACCCCATCTTCGCCCGCCGCGACAACGACCTCGTCTGCGAAATCCCCGTCACCTTCGCCAAAGCCACCCTCGGCGGCGAACTCATCGTCCCCACCCTCGAAGGCCGCGCCTCCGTCAAAGTCCCCCCGGGCACACCCTCTGGAAAAATTTTCCGCCTCCGCGGCAAAGGCGTGCCCGACATCCGCTCCGGCCAGCGCGGCGACCTCCACATCCGCCTCAACGTCGAAGTCCCCAAAAAACTCACCGCCGAGCAACGCAAAAAACTCGAAGAATTCGCCCAGCTCTGTGGTGAAGAAACCGAGGACCAAAGCTTCTTTGAAAAAGCCAAAAGCTTCTTCACTTAATTCTTAAATACTCTCCCCCCCCATGTCCCGCTTCCACTGCCCCGACTTTGAAACCGGCCACCTTGGCCCGGAAGAATCCCACCACGCCGTCCAGGTCCTCCGCCTCAAAGACGGCGAAACCATCGGCCTCTTCGACGGACGCGGCACTGAGGCCAAAGCCCGCCTGCTCTCCGCCGATAAAAAACAAGCCACGTATCAGATCATCTCCCGCCACCGCACTCCGGACCCCGGCATTCGCGTCCACCTCGGCCAAGCCATCGTCAAAACCAAGGCCATGGAGCTTGTCATCCAAAAAGCGACCGAACTCGGCGTCTCCCACATCCATCCCATCCTTTCCGATCGTTCGGTCGCCGCCCCCGGCGCCGAACAAATCGACACCAAAGCCGATAAGTGGCGGCTCATCACCATGGAAGCCTGCAAACAATGCGGTCAGAACCACCTACCGGAAGTGGACCAACCGCGCGACATGACCGGCTTTCTCGACGCCCAGCGCGCCTGGGGCGGGGTCAAAATCATCGGCTCCCTTCAACCCAACGCCAAGCCCCTCCACCAGGTCCTCGAAAACGCCCGTGAATCGGCCCAGCTCACCGAAGCCACCATCCTGATCGGCCCCGAAGGCGACTTCACCCCCGCCGAAATCGGTGCCGCCCTCAGCGCCGGCTTTCAACCCGTCTCCCTCGGCCCCCTCATTCTCCGCACCGAAACCGCCGCCCTCTACACCCTCTCCGCCCTCCTTTACGAATCCCGCCGGTGATTCAGGATTGGAGACTGCGGTGCTCCCAACGCTCCGAGCTACCCCACCCAAGAATCCAAAGCGGCGCGGAGCGCCGCACTCCAAAGGCTGCATCGGGGGGATTTGACGCGGGCGGGTGAATTGTCGAATATCGGAGTTGATGACCGCTAGGATCAAACGGCTACTGCTGGCCCTTCTCAACCTCCTGGCCCTGCCCGGCTCAGGCACCTACCTCTCCGGTAGAAAGAAAACGGGTGTGGTCCAGATCGCCATTGCCATCGTCGGATTCTTGCTGACCCTCCTGCCGATCACCATGCTGCTGCAATCGCTCAACGCACGCGGCATCACCCTCGAAAGCCTTCAGGAAATGGCCCGCACCGGTCAAGTCACATTCATGTATACCCGGGAGGAATTCATGCTGATCGGATTCTGCCTCCTCGGGGTGTTCTTGTTCCTGGCCAACTGGGTGTGGTCTGCCCTCACGACCGGAGAGATTCACCCCAAGCCGTCAC
>CAZTYG010000039.1:1606-11145 GCA_964617445.1 uncultured Blastochloridaceae bacterium | reverse complement strand
GACCGCAGACAACAACTCACCTACGCCCACGAGCGTTGGCGCGCGGTGGCGGTCGGTGCCATCGAACCTTTCGCCGCCACGTTTTTCCTGCTCATCGCCATCAAACAATTGCAGGCCGGGGAGTTGGCGCAGGCGGTGGTAGCGACCGGCGGGGCGACGGGGCTGATTCTTGGCCCGCTGGCCGTGCAGATCACCCGGCAGATGCGCTGGTCGGTCAACCGCGCCCTGGCCGGTTTCCAATGGGCTGGTGCCCTGGCCATGCTTGTCGCCTCCATGCACACCTCGTTGCCCATGTATGTGGTTGGCGGATTGCTGGCACTGGTCGCCAACACGGCCGCCATCCCATTGGCCACCCAGTTCTACCAGCAAAACTACAAAGACGAGACCCGTGGTGGGCTCTTCAGCGTCGCCTCCACCATCCGTGTCGGCGTCGCCGCCGCAGTTACCTGGGCGATCGGCGCCTGGCTTACGGCCAGTCCGGACTCCTATCGCATGGTTCTCGCCTGCACCGCCGTCGCTTTTGCCGTTTCCGCCGTCCTTCTCGAACGCTGTCCCGGAACGCCCCTCGCCGACCGCAGCGGGCGCATTCCCTACCAGTCCGTCTCCCTGCTCTGGAAAGACCGAACCTTCGCGTGGCTCATCCTGCTTTGGATGTTCATGGGCTTCGGCAACCTCATGATGGTGCCCCTGCGCATCATCTTTCTGGTCGAACCCCGCTATGGCTTCGAATACAGCGAGGCGCTCACCGCCCTGCTCGTCGGCGTGATTCCCGCCGCCACCGTCTTTCTCACCACCTGGTGGTGGGGGCGTCTGTTTGACCGCATCAACTTCTTTCTCCTGCGCACGATTCTCAACGCCATCTTCCTTGCCGCTACCCTCTGCTACTTCCTTATCGGCAACCTCTTTGGTTTCGTCCTGGGCTCCGTCCTCCTCGGCGTCGCCTTCGGCGGCGGCAACGTTGCATGGAGCCTCTGGGTCACCAAAATCGCCCCGCCCGACCAAGTAGCCGACTACATGTCGGTTCACACCCTGATGACCGGGTTGCGCGGGGTGGCCGCGCCCCTGATATCCGTGCCGTTGGCCGTCGTCCTGCCCATGGGCTGGATGGTCACCATCAGCTGCGGCCTCATTCTCATATCCATTCTTATGCTCGGCCCCGAAGTCACCAGTATACGCCGCCGTCGCCCCGGCCAACCCCTCTCCCCCAACGCCCCCGAATAAGGCTGGTGCAGGAGGGTTAACAAGCCCTTAAATGGGCACACGTCCTGCTTCTGGGACTCCAATCACCCACCCGCCTCCACGCAGATGTCACACAATTGTCAAAGAAGCCGCATCCGGCCCGGATATATTGACGCTGTGAAGACATGCCGCCAGAAAACACTCCACCCGCCCCGCGGGTTTTCATCGATCGAAATGCTCGCCGTCCTGGGGGTGATCGCTCTGATGGCGGCACTGGCTGTGCCCTCGATCATCGGCATGAGCGGCAGTGCCGGGCGCAAAGGCGCGGTCAACGTCCTGCTCAACACCTTCGAGCAGGCCCGTGTTGCCGCGCTCACCAGCGGCACCACCACCTACGTCGGCTTTGCCAATCGATATTTTCCCGACGAAAACATGCAATACCGGGCATATATCGTCTTTCGCGACCGCACCGAGGACGATCCCGCCGGTGCCGGAGAGTATATTCCGTTGACCCGATGGGAGACCCTGCCGCGCAACATCTACTTTCACCGGGAGACCAATTCGCTGGTCGGTCGCAACGGCGACGCCCCCAGCCACGTCATTCTCACGGACAATTCGCTGCCGCGCCTCTACGACGGAGCCGAACTCCCCGTCATTCGCTTCAACAGCATGGGCGGCATCATCGAGCCGACCACTTCGAATCACTTGCGACTGTTCATCACCGAGCGTGATCCGATGTCCGACGGCCCCGGCGGGTTTCTGGAGCAGATTTCTTTCGCCCGCTTCACAGGCCGCGCCACTCTGGACGTGACCTCGCTCGGAAACTGACGTGATTTTCGATTTTCTCCAACAGCCGCTGTTACAGGAAGTGCGCGAAGCGATGCAAAGCAAGTCAGCTACAGATGGAAATCAGAGGTGTGGCCTGATCGCGGCAATGAGAGCCCCACTGCTTCACGAAAAAAAAACATCAGGAATCTTGGCGTTCCTTGGCGATCTTCCTGTTAAAAAAAGGTCTTCCCAGGGATTTACCTTGGTCGAAATCATCCTCGCCATCGGCATCCTGGCTTTTTCACTCTCCGCGATTCTTGCCCTGTTTCCGGTCGCCATCAACACCGCGCGCGACAGCCGCCAAGAGACCACCATCACCCAGATCGCGCAGTCCATTCTTGCCGACCTCCATCTGGCGGAAAACGGCACGGCGCGGATATTTTCCACGGGTTTCAACCCCACCGATGAAGAGGCCTATCAGGACTTGCCCCTCGGTGAAGCCGGGGGCGTGTCGGTTTTCACCGGCTACACGGCCAACGGTCGTCCGTGGACCAGCCCCCTCAACAACGCGCTCTATGAAAACGGCATGACCGGGGCGCCCGATCCGCCGCTTTTTGTGGCCCGCGTCACCGCCACGTTCAACACCCCCGATCACCCCGGCCTCACCCGCATCGATATCGAGATCGGTGCCACCGCCGTCGCCCCCCGCGACAGCCGCCAAAACTACACCTTCGTCACCCTCATTCGACCATGAGAATTTTCGATTTTCGATTTTCGATTGCCGATTTTTGGGAATTTTGTTCCCGGCCGTGCCTCTATGAACAAAACAGTGCTCAAACAACGAACCAAGGAATTCGCCCATCGTTGCCTGGATGTGGTCGATTCCATGCCATCAAAACAATCGGCCAGAGTAATAGGCGATCAACTGGCCAGATCGGCTACGAGCGTTGCTTCGAACTATCGGGCAGCCTGCCGGGCAAGAAGCCGGGCCGAATTCATTGCCAAACTTGGCATAGTCGAAGAGGAGGCGGACGAGAGCGGCTTCTGGCTCGAGTTGACTACGGAAAGATAATTGCTTCCGGCCACGCGTCTATCCCCACTGATCCAAGAAGCCTCCGAACTCACCGCCATCATGGTTGCATCCAAACAGACCGCGCGGACCAAATGCTGAGCAATCGAAAATTCGCAGGTTTTCTTTCCGTAGCTTGGGCTTCCAGCCCAAGATTCTGCCCGTTCTTCATTCGAAAATCGAAAATCGAAAATCGAAAATCCCAAGGGTTTACCCTTGTGGAGTTGTTGGTGGCCATGACCGTTCTGACGGTGCTGATGGTGTTGCTCTTCGGCTTCTTCGACCAGGCGACCAAGGCGTGGCAAAGCAGCGAAAAGACCGTCGATGCCTTTCGCGAGGCCCGTGCGGCGCTGCATTACCTCAAACGTGACCTGCAATCCATGGTGGTGAATGACGACATCCCGTGGGTCATCTACGTCGATCCCCAGGTAGTGCCTGCCGACCTGGGCCCCATTGCCGCCAATGCCCCGCCGCAGGCGCACGGCAAGGTCCTCTTTTTCATCTCCGCCCAACCGCCCGACGCACAGAATCCGCTGCACGGGCGCGGTGACTTGTGCTCGGTCGGTTACTATCTGAATTACACCCCCGGCCAGGGCCAGACCGGACCGGGTTATAAACTCTACCGCTATTTTCAAAGCAGCGACCCGACATGGAGCAATGCGGGTTTCGGGTTACTGCCGTTCCTGCAAGCCAGCGGGAACCTCTTTTCTCCCGCCGCCACGGTGAACGACGAAGTGATTGCGCGCAACGTGACCAACTTCTTCGTCCGCGCCTTCGATGAGAACAACGTTTCGATTCCGGACCTCGCGGGGGGGGAAGCGCAGGGACCGAGCATTCGCCGCCCCGCATACTTTGAAATTTCACTGCTGGCGCTGAATTCCGAGACTGCCACCCGGCTCGACGGGCGCGAGGGATGGCATGTCCCGGCCGATCCGGACGAGCGCGATCCCCTGATCCGCCAAACTGCCCAGGAATTCCGCCTGCGGGTAGCGGTTCCCAGATAATTTTATGACCACGAACATGTAGCACTGGAATGGTCCGATATAAAACGCAAGACTTAATCTTCAACTCTTCTAAACCACGAATGGACACGAATTTACACGAATGGATGCAGAAGCGGTCGGCGACGCAGAGCGGGGACCGACGCACCGGTGCGGCCCTGGTGGCCACCATCCTGGTGCTGGCTGTGCTCACCGTCATGGTCGTAGCGTTTCTTCAGTCCATGCGCGTGGAGCGGCTGACGGCGAGGGCGTATCTGGGGTTGGCCGTGGCGGATGCCTTGTCGCAAGCCGGGGTGGAAACGGCCCTGGACCGGCTAGCCGTTCTGGAAACGTTGCCGCATGCAACCGTATTCACCAGAAATTCGGACGATGATGTGTTTCCTTTATTGTATCGCCGGGAGTGGGACGCGACAGCCGGGGTGTCCGCCGAGGTTGTGATCCCCGCATTTTCGACGCGGGCCAACATCTCTTCCCTATCGTCTGAAATGCTGCTGCAGAGTGCCCTGGCTTTGACGGATGTCGATTCCCAGGGAAACGTGGTGAATCGAATCGTCGAGCGCCCCCAGGATTTGGTCGCCGATGTGAACGCCGCCTTTTCCAGCCTGCGGTCCGGGTTGGTGGGCTTGGAAGATTCAGCAGGAGACCGCGTTCCCCTGAAGGCCAACTGGATTTATGTCAAGGACTCCAATGACCGGGTCATCGGGCGTTATGCGTTCTGGATTGATGATGAAAGCAGTAAAATCGATTTGCGGACGGCCGGAAATGTGGATGGAACCGGGCTGGGTCATGCGCGCGGCGCGGGCGAAGAACTGTCGGAGATCGCATTGCATGCGCTGGGCAGGCTGCCGGGTGCGGAGTCGCTGGTTGCGGATGATTTCCAAACACTACTGCAAACCCGGGCGGGACTGGATGCCTTTTTGACCCCGACCAACAAGGCCCAATTACTATCGCCCAACCTTTTCCGATACTTTTCCGATGGTTCTCCCAACCCCGCGCTCACCAACGATGTGTGGAGCGCGATTCGCCCCCACGTCACGCTATATTCGCGGCATGACGACCGCGCACCGGATGGCCGCCGCAGGATGAATTTGAACGAGGTTGTGACCAATACTGACAATCCGGTGCGTATTCAACAGGAGGTGGAAGCCATCCGGGACTTTATCATGGAGCAGCTGCCCAACTTCGCGCTGCGCGCACACGGAGGTCCCGGACCGGTGACCGTGGAACAACAACAGCGTTATCTGACCCAGTTGGCGGCCAATATCCGGGACATGATCGATGATGACAACACCGCCACGGTGATTCTGGAGGACGGAACCGCGCTGGCCGGGACCGCGCCGGATCCGGAGCTGGGCGGCAGTGTTCCCTTGTCCGGTCTGGTGGGGGACGATCTTCCCCTTGCAATCGGCAAGGAGTCCGGTCCGTTTCTCAGTGAATACACCCGTTTGATGAAAGTGGTCTCCGGCCCCAGCAGCGGCACCGGCACGGTGGTGGTTCGCCCGGTTCATTACATCGAATTCCATAACGTCACCAATCAAGCCATCACCTATGCGGATATGGGGCCCAATCCGTTTGTGCGCATCGCCAACCGCGCGCCGTGGTCGATGTTGCCGGCGGGAACGTTCCGCCCGGCGGACATCATCATCCGCCTGCCAACGGGATTCTCGATTCCGGCCAATGGCTACGCCGTTGTCACCACTGATGCCGCCCCCTTTTTCGGCAGCCAGACCGCGCTGTTGGGAACACCCGCAAATCGTTTTCAGGTTGCAAGGGGGACAAGCGGTGCCGGCACATGGAATCCGGTCAACGCGGGCGGACAAATGATGCCGACCGGGACGGAGTTTGAGAACTATTCACTCACTCTTCAGGTGCAATCATCCAATCGCTACCATCTGCAAACCAACATTCGTTCCCAAGGTTATGGCCAGAATGAAACACGGCTTCTTTTGGGCAACGATCTGGGTCTGATCGATCTGGTGTTGATGAGTTACGAGGAGTCCAACATCTATCTCGGAAGAGACGTCAGAAATCCGACCATGCACAACGCTCACGTGGCGGGAAACACCACATCCACCGACAACAATGGAGGCTCCGGCCCCCGCTTCACTCGAGGCGACCCCCGAACCAACACCGAATTCACCGTGGTGGAGGCGAATACCAAGTCAGTCTGGATCGACGGCCTTGGCTCTTATGGAGATAACATATTCTCCGGCGGCAGAATGACCCAGGGAGGAAACAATCACAGCACCAACCTTGGATCTACCACGGTCAATCAGGCGCTGCCGGAATGGTCCGCCGCCGAGGGCATCAATCACCGTGTGCTCAACGCTCCGCTGGTATCCCTTGGCCAACTGGGCTTCGTAATGGATCCGGCGCGGCGTGATCGCACCCACCGCGGCGGTGGCAGGAGCCTGCGCATCGGGCAGTCCGACGCCCCCGCCAATCTTCGTGACGGGATCAGCGGCACAGGGTCCGAACAGTGGCTGGGCGGGTTCGGTTCCGCCGACCCCGCCGCCGTGGAATATCACCGCAGCGCGCATTTGATTACATCCATTTTCAGGACCGACGCCATCACCTCGGGCCGCGTCAATCCCCATGCGGCACTGCGGGCGGATGTCCCGGCGGCGTTGCTCGCGGCCATGGAGGGGTTCGAATTTGACACTGTTGCGGACGGAGGAGATGCAAACAGCGCCGGCCGGCCACTGGCCCATGCGGGGGGAATCCCCCTGCTGATTTCGGCCATCCAACAGGATTTGCTCGGCGGTCGCGCGTTTTTTGACGCCGGGGAACTTTCCCGGCTCCCGGTGTTCCATGAGGGCACGAACCTCGTCAGTAGTGTCAATAGCCGGAGCCTGCACGATTCCGCCCGCGAAGAATTTCTCAGGCGCAGCCTCAATCTGATGCACAGCCAAAGCATGGCATTCACGATTCACGTGGTGGCGCAGTCGGGTCGGTTCACCGTGGCCGACAGATTTCAGGCGGAGGCCACCGCCCGGCGCAGCAGGGTCGTTGAATTTATCGCAGAATATCCCGATCCCTACGATGAACTCGTCCCGACCGCGCCCGTGTCATGGAACACGCGCGTTCTACGTGAAATGAAATATTGATGACCATGAAACTACGATTGTTCCTACTTCTTGCCTTCCTCCCGCTCACATGGACGTATGCCCAGCAGGGACTTGAAAGTGTGGAAAATCCGCCTACCGCGCCCGATCCGGAGTCCATGACCGAACCTCTCCGGCAGCCGGAAAAATCATACCTCCGCATCATCAACGCGGTGCGTGCGGGCACCGACCCGGTATGGCAGTCAGGGTTGGATCTGCAATGGGGGGAACTAGCTCTGGCCCGGGACATACGAGCGGGTGAGGGCGGGGGTTATTCTGTAGTCGAATCCGGCGGGCAGGACTCCATGGTCATCGCACGAAGCTCCAGCCAACAACGGCTTCTGGCTGAAAAACTGGAAATTCCCCCCGCCTCTTTTACCACCCTCATCATCCATGGTGAGTTGACCAACAACTCGGCCGAGTTGAAAGTCGCCACCCGAACAGAAGAAGCGGAACGCGGGGAAGAAAAGGGAAACCTGCATATCTACAACGGAATCGGATTTTTCCCCGTCCGTATGTCGTTGAACGAGGGGGCTGCCGATCCTGTTCCGGAAGCACAATGGGTGAATGCGCTGCTTCCGCCGGGCACCCATCAACTCAATGTGTATTTCCAAGACGAGCGCCAGCGCGAGCAACGCATTCAACAGCAAGTTCTCATCCAGGGCACCAATCAATATCTGCTGGTCTTGATGCCGAATCCACACCCGAAATTTTTCCATCGGCCGCGCGTTCTGTTGGTCAACGAAACGCAAATGCAGCAGAATGCCCTGAGTCCTGCGGATGGCGAAGAGACCGTAGTGCCCGCTCCCTAGGTTGCTCTACCCGCCAGCAACGGCTGGAAGCCCATGATCCGGAAGTGTTCATCGGCGGTGGTACTACGGATGGAAACACTGCGGTCCAGTGCTTGGAACAGGACGCGGACCAGATGCGGGGCGTGTCATTTTGTCAATGACGGGATTCTGCCAAACCCCGTCTGCACCAATCTTGCCTTCGCTGATGATGCGGACTATGTTGCATCCATGCCAGAGACCGGTTCACCTTCCGGGTTTCCCCCCGCCCGTCCGAGTGCCAGTGCGGACGCCAGCCGGGCCGCTGAGATGCGGCGCGTGTGCGCCATGACGGTCGAGCAGCGAATTGTGGAGGCGTTGTCACTTCATCACCAGTTACGCGATTTCATTCCCCCTGATGAAAGGGTCTCTCCATGCGGAAACAAACGGAATTGATCCGTGTGGCGGAATCAATCGTCGGGCACGCCGCCGACCGGGGAGATGAGTTGTTGGTGATCGGTGCCGCTGCTTTGGCGGGTCATGGGTATGTGCGGCTGACACGGGACTTGGACCTAGCGGGAAATGTATCGGTGACCCGGTTGCGGGAACTTGCCAACGATATGGCGGGAGCAGGATATGCCGTCGATCTCCGGGAACCCGACACGGACGACCCGCTCGGTGGGGTGCTCGATATTCACGGAGACTTTGGACACATTCAGGTTATCAGCTTCGAGGACCGCTTCCCGGCGGTGATCCGCGATGCCCTGCGGGAGGCCCCGTTCCCGGTGAGAGACAACAGTCCGCTGCGCATCATTCCCCTGCCGTATCTCGTCATACTGAAGCTGTATGCGGGGGGGTACAAATCGAAAGCGGATATCCTGGAAGTGCTCGCCCGCAACCCGGAGGCGGACCTGTCTGCCATCGACGCGCTCTGCGGCAAGTATCGTATCAACGGCTTTCAAGAGATTCGCCGCGAACTGGGTCGTTGATTCGTAGATGCTTCAAAAGCCGGCATCCAGCATTTGTATTGCCGTCCACGACACGCCGTTATTCCCCCAGTGCGGTGGCGATATGTTGTTGTTTTTCCTGGGTGGCCCGCAGGTCGGCGAGGTGGGCGGCGAAGATTTCGGCGTGGGTTCCGGAGCGAGCGCGCAAGGCCGATTCCAATCCGGCGGGCGGCAGGGAGCGCCAGTCTGGGCGGATGTCGGTGTAAAATTCCAGTGACTCCGCCAGTGCCTGCCACATTGCCACCTCCCACAACGGGCGATGAAACAAGGTGGCGGGACCGCGTTCCGGTTGACAGACCCACGGCTTGCCTTTGCGGACTGTTTTGAGGGCGAAACGGATTTCGCCATCGACCAATCCCTCGTGGAAGAGGTCAGGAAGGGGCTGGGGATCCATTGGGTGGCCGGCGTCGAGGACGTCTTCGATGAGCCGGAGCCGGAGATTTTCTATGGCAAGACCCGCTGTGTGGTCCAAGAGCAGTGGTTCGCTGATGGATTCGTTGACAAGGAGATAGAGCAGGACGAGGGCACCGGAGACATGATGGAGGTCGCCGCGGGCCAGTGCCTCGCGTGCCTCGCGTTCGTAATGGCGGGCGAATTCGAGACGTTGTTCCCGAAGTCATCAAACCGATCGAGGACCCAAACGA
>CAZTYG010000039.1:0-1596 GCA_964617445.1 uncultured Blastochloridaceae bacterium | reverse complement strand
GATAGATTGGTCAAAAGCCCACTGAATTCCTGGCTTTCATGGGGGAGGGAGGGATCACCGGCCAGGATAGGGCCGGGAGCCATAAAGTAGCCCTGTTCTGCAAGTTCATCGAGAGCGGCGCGGACGCGGCCGTCGTGATAACGCACCATGCCGTTTTGCAGAGTCAACAAAAGTCCGGTGATCACCCAGAGCACAGTGAGCACGCCGAAGACCAATCTCATCGCGCCAGCATAGTGTGCACAACCGGGAAGGACAGGCGGAAATGCCCCAGGTTTGCCTCGTCATCAATCCAACATGCGCTGGGTGAGGCCGCCGTAGGCGTCGATCCTGCGGTCGCGCAGGAACGGCCAGTGACGGCGGGTCTTGTCCACCTCGCTCCAATCACACTCCGCTACCAGAATTTCCTCTTGATCGTGGGGGGCTTTCTGGATGACCTCGCCAAAGGGATCGCAAATGAAAGAGGCGCCCCAGAAGTTGAGATGGTCCTGTTCCACGCCGGTGCGGTTGACACTGGCGACAAAAACGCCGTTGGCGATGGCGTGGGAGCGCTGAATGGTGAACCAGGCGTCGTATTGGCATTTTTTGTTGCGCTCGTCCTCGCCGAGCGCCCAGCCGATGGCGGTGGGGTAGAAAAGGATGTCGGCCCCGGCAAGGGCGGTGAGGCGTGCACCCTCGGGATACCATTGGTCCCAGCAGATGAGCACTCCGATTTTGCCGAACGGAGTGTTGAAGGCACGAAAACCGAGATCGCCGGGGGTGAAGTAGAATTTTTCGTAGAATGCGGGATCGTCCGGGATGTGCATCTTGCGGTAGAGGCCCATGATCTCGCCGTCGGTGCCGAGCACGGCGGCGGTGTTGTGGTAGAGACCCTTGGCGCGTTTCTCAAAGAGTGAGGCGATGATGACCACACCTTTCTCTTTGGCGACTTTCCCCAGGGCGGTGGTGCTGGGGCCGGGAATGGTTTCGGCGAGGTCGAACAGATCGAAGTCCTCCCGCTGGCAAAAATAGAGGCTCTGGTGGAGTTCCTGGAGGCAGATGATTTGAGCACCGCGGTCGGCGGCCTCGCGGCAACGGTCGGCCATGGTTTCGAGGTTGGCGTCGAAGGAGGCGGAGCAGGCGGCCTGGACCAGGCCGATGCGGGCGGAAGTGGGCTGGGACATGGGCATATCCTGCCCGCTTTTGAACACGCGACAAGCGCGGAAGGGCCGGTTTCCACTCCGCAGACCGCCCATCTGGAAATAGTGATTGATGCAACTTTTTTTCCAATCTACGCTGGCAGAATCTTGAGCAACCCTGAAACGGAAGCCCCCGAGTCTGAAATCATCGCCTGTCCGGCGTGTGGACAGTCGATTGAGGTAGGGGGACTGGGTATTGGCACCCAGATCGAGTGCCCCTCCTGCGCTCACACGTTTCCCGTCAGCAAGATGTTCCATCACTATGAATTGCAGGAGAAGATCGGTGAGGGGGGGATGGGCACGGTTTACCAGGCGAATGACGTCAATTTGAACCGCCGGGTGGCCGTCAAGGTGCTCAAACGCGAGCTTTCCGAGGACAAGAAATTCATCGCCAACTTTTTGCGCGAGGTGGAAATTACCG
>CAZTYG010000038.1:0-11201 GCA_964617445.1 uncultured Blastochloridaceae bacterium | reverse complement strand
TGGCGGCGGAACGGGTGTTGGACGGCCCCCGCAATGAGTGGTCCGGGCGTCCGTTGGCGCTGATTCATTACTCCCGCGAGTCGTTGTTGATGGGTTCGTTCTGGCCGGATGTGCTGCCGTTGATGGATGACGCGCTGACCGGCTGGCATTCGTTGTTGGAGGATGCCGGATTCCGGGTGGATTTTATCATGGATGGCGATTTGAATGATGCCGGGGCGGGTCTGGAACGGGGAGAGTTGCTGGTGCTGCCCGCCACGCCTTTGCTGTCGGCAGCGCGATTGGAAACGCTGGCGCGGTGGGAGGGGTTGGTGGTTTGCGGCCCGCACACCGGGTTGCAGGATGGATCGGGGCATTGGACACACGGGGAGACACGTATCCGGCGTGATCGTTGGCTGGGAGGGACGGCGGGATACTGGCATGACCATGCTCCGTTCGCACGCTGGCTGGGAGTGGAGATTCCCGGTTGGCGGGAACTGGTCGCCGGCAGAGGTGCGGAGGCCGGGGATTCTTTTGATGGGTCGGCCGAAGGCAACCCGGTCTGGTTTTCGTCCCCGGGTGTGGTGATGACCGCTTGTGATTGGGGGGCGTTGTACCTCCGCCAGTTTGCAGCGCGTCCACAGCTCCTGGATCTTTTTTTAAGGCTGCATGAACATAAAAACGGTAGAAATGACGGGCAACAGCCCCAAGCGGTGGTTCGCAAACGAGGCGGTGCTAAAAATAAATCGCCAGAAACTGTTGCACAGAGGTGACAAAAACCGCGAAAGGGGCTAAAATTCGTTTGACAATATCTTCAGGCCCCGTTAAATTACCTTAACGAATTAAGTAAGGAAACAGTAAATACATGGGCATTCATATGAAAAAGCATGTTCGCAGAAACAAGTGCCAAGCTGGATTCAGCTTGGTGGAGTTGGTTCTTGCTTTGGCCGTTTCCGCCGTGGCGCTGACTTCGGTGGTGGGACTGATACCCTTGGGCTTGCAGTCGTTGCGTGATTCCATTGAGTTGAATGTCGAAGCAGCGATCACCCAGCGCGTAGCTTCGCTTGCGGCGCAATCGGAATTTTCCGAGTTGCAGCGGCTGGAAGGGGACTTGCTGTTTGATGACCAGGGCAGCTTGGTTAAAAATGAAGACCGTGCCATTTATCGTGCGGTGGTCTTACGCCCGGCCCGTGTCAGTGACTTAAGCGGCGAGAACTGGCCCATGGCCTCCGAGAATCTCAAAAGAATGGTTGTGGAAATTCAAACTGTGGATGGTCGTCCCATCAAAGCCTTTACCCTGCATGTGGGCAACAATGGCAACGTGCCGAGGTAAGGGGGTGGTCCATGAAGACCTCCCCTTCTTTTTCTCATCCCCCTTCCCCAAGGTATAGGAAACGACATCTGCCCGGTGCACGGTGCCGAAGGGGTTTTTCACTGGTTGAATTGCTTGTGACCATGGCCATCCTTGGAGTGGTCATGGTGATGGTGTTCGGCATGGTCAATCAGACCTCGGAAATCTGGCGTTCTTCCCGCACCAAAATCGAGGCCTTTCAGTCGGCGCGTGTCGCATTCGAGAGCATCACCCGGCGGCTGGGGCAGGCGACCTTGAACACATACTGGGATTACGAGTTCAACGGCTCCGGAGCCCCGATACGTTACGGACGCAAGTCCGAATTGCATTTCATCAGCGGTCCGGCCTCCAGCCTACTGGGTGACACTTCCGGGAGGGTTCTTACGCATGGCATCTTTTTTCAATCACCCTTGGGGCAATCCTTGGATGCAGAGGATGACGACAGTGTTTCGCATGGATTGGCAAAAGTGCTCAATGACACCGGATTTTTTATCAGTTACGACGATGAAGCCGCATTAAACAGGGACGGGGCGGGCGTGCCGCTGTGGTTTGTCGAGCAAGGCCGCTATCGCTTCCGCTTGCTGGAAATGTTGCGGCCCTCCGAATACCTTGGCGTCTATGCCAGTTGGAGGCAGCTGATGAATCCCACCACCGGAGTGTACAGCTACAACGCAGCCTCCGCCAATGCCTGGTTCGCTGGGCTGCTGGCCGAGCCCTCTCCGCCGGTGCGGGTGCTGGCGGAGAATATCATTGCGCTGGTATTGTTACCGCGCATGGGCGAGGCGGACCTCGATCCGGCCACAGGCCAGCCCTACCGGGAATTTGATTTGGCGGCCGATCCACCCTACCTGTACGATTCACGTGATCAGCGGACGAGCATGGCCAGTCCGCAGGAGCTGACCGCCAACCAGCTGCCTCCCCTCGTGCGGGTTCTCATGGTTGCGATAGATGAACCGACGGCCCGAAAGCTGAACCTCGGTCCCGGCGACAACGACATCTTTGGTATCCAGTCCGGCAATCTGTTCACCCAGGCGTCCCCCGACGGCTCGGATGATCGTTTGCGCGAGGATTTGGAAACGCTGGAGGCCACCCTGCAGGGCCTGGGGGTGGATTATCGGGTGTTTGAAACCGAAGTCACCATTCATAGCGCCAAGTGGAGTTCCCAATGATGAAACAGGTGAAAACCCAGCCCCGTCGGAGCCGACGCGGCGTCGCCCTGATCGTGGTGCTCGGGGCGGTCACTTTGGTCACCCTGCTGGTGCTGGCGTTCTTTGTGAACGTCACCCGCGAGATCGGTTCCAGCAAGCAATACAGCGATAGCATCGCCACCCTGCGTCTGGCCGACAGTGCGGTGCAACTGGTGCAGGCACAAATATTCGATGCCACCCTGGAATCGGCCGCGTCCGGCCTGGCTTGGACCTCACAACCCGGGTTGATTCGCACTTTTAACAACAACGGCAGTCTTGTGGACGCTTACAAGCTGTATTCCACCGGGGAAATGCTTACCTCCGGGTCCAGCTTTAACCCCGCCACAGAGGCTCCACCGTCCAACTGGCATCAATACCCCGCCCGCTGGGTGGATTTGAATGAACCTGTCGCAGACGTTTATCCTATTGTCGATCCCGCCGCGTTGGGGGTGGTCCAAGGGTTAGCGGTTTCCGGTGCCCCCCTCGCCGCAAGCGGGTCCAACATGATCCCCATGCCCGTAGAGTGGCTCTATGTCTTGCAGGACGGTCAGATGGCCGCGGCAGATGACGCTGGAAATGTCCCCGGTGCATCGGATGACAACCCGATCACCGGGCGTATCGCCTTCTGGACGGATGATGAAACCGCCAAGGTGAATATCAACACCGCCAGCGAAGGGGTGTATTGGGATGTCCCTCTACCCCTCAGGGTATCCGGGTCAGGAAGTAATCCAACCTGGGGGTCAGACGAAGTAAGGATGGCGCGTTCCCAGCCATGGAATCGAGAATATCAGCGCTATCCCGGTCATCCGGCCACTACCCGCTTAAGCCCGATTTTCCCGGAATTATTTCCCGAAGGTGCATCGGCCCCGTATAAGCGTTTTAATGATCTATATACCTTGCTGCCCCGCGTGGCTCCCGGTGGTTCCCGATCTGTCTATGCGGGTGGTACCGTGAACTTGAATGCCACACCAAGTCCGACGAATCTTGTGAATATCCCTCCGGACAGACTTTTTTCCTCCGTGGAGGAATTGGTTTTTAATGTCGACCGAGAAGCTCAAGAGGACGAAGAGGGTTACGTCATGATCACCACAGAGATGCTTCAAGAGCGTGCTTTTATGCTCACCGCCTCAAGCCGCAGTCCGGACCTCAATGTTTTCAGCCAGCCCAGAGTTTCGATGTGGCCCACTTGGGAGAATCCAGCCAGGCTCACCTCGTTTGATCGGCTGGCCGCATTTGCCTCAACCATCGGAGGAAAAGCCTACTACACGACTCGGTCCAATCCCCACAGCCGAACCCAGGATTGGACTCCACGGAATCTGGAAATCTACGACTACTTGGATCGAATGACATCGCGGATCATTCCCGGTTATGGTTCCAGTTTTGCCAATAAGTATCCTGTGAATGCTGCGGGGAATGATCGTCTCCAGCTACTGACACAGATGATCGATTACACCCGGAGTGGCGTCAACCTTGTGGATACGACATCCGGGGCGACACCGTTTGCACCTGGGTTTATGGAAGACGGGGAGGATGCTATTGGTTATGGAATGGTGGTTCCTCTGCAACACCCCACGAACGGCACCTGGGGGCTGGGACGGTATGGAGTCATTGACGAAGTTGGCATTTGGTTTTTTGCCAGCAACTATGACAGGGTTTTATATCCTGAAGGCAGCCATTTCCAGCAGTTCAGTGGTCATGCCCCGGCCACAGCCATGCGTGCGGCGATTCTTTTCAGTGTGGCCAGTCCCGGCAGGGGAATGGTCCCGATCTTTCCTGCATTTGATTATGAGGTGCAAATCATAAATGCAGCGGTCACTGCAACCCCCATTTCGGGTACGGGCGGAGGGCCGCTTTTTCCGCTAGGCACACTCCACGGTGAATTTCGCGGGCGAAACTGGGGAACGGTTTACAGCAACAATTGGAAGCCGGAATGGGGTAATTGGAATCAAAGCAGATTTGATCCCAATTTTATGTTTATACCGCGCAGTGCTCACGGGGGAGCCGATGCTTCTTTCCCTTTGCTGGGAAACGAAGTGGCGATTCCAACGGAAGCGGAAGGCGTTAGAAGTAATTATCGATTCAATTTTAGTGGAGCGACGCTGCGGATCACGATTCGTGACCCCCAAAGCGGGGAGACGATACAGGAACTTGAGGTGAACCTGCCGCCGGGAGTTTTTAATTATCCTTTACTATGGAATAACGCTGACAGCACAAGTCCCAACGTTTGGGCCAATCGTGATACGACTCTGGGATCCAGGCTCACGCGAGGAGTTTTTAACAATAGCAGATACGGCCACCTCCTGCGGATAGGCGATACACTCAAAAGCATGGAGCTGTCTCCGTATGACCCCCGTCTCAAAGTGGGCAAAGCCACGGTGGCGGCTGCTGACTGGAGGAGAATGACGGCATGGGGAGGCGGTGAGATACAAATGTACAGTCTTTCCAGAGTCACTTATGATCAAAGCAGACAAATTCAATCGCCCGAACCGAATTTGCGCCGCCATGCGCATCATTTTACCAGGCCGGGCGTGGCCAATCTTGGTGTGGGCATCACGGGGCATATGAATACGGGTGCCTATGATGTAGATCTTTTTGGCCACTTGATCCGTAAGCCGGACGAAGGCGATTCGATTCAATTGCAAAGCGGGTCCATTCCTTATATCACTGGTGGGCACAATACAGGAGCGCAGGACAGGGAGGTGACTTATGGCAAGAGCTCGCTCTTCTCTCCCAACCGACAGGTTGCTTCCCCGGTCATGTTCGGGTCGCTCCCCACCCGGGCCGCAAGTGCAATTCCGAATCAAACACTTTTGTTCCAGCCCAATTCCATTACCAACATCAAACTGCGTTCGAACAGTGACCATCCAGGCGCCGCCAGCCCTCCCGACCACTTGATGCTGGATTTATTTCACATGCCCGTGGTGGAGCCATATGCGATCAGTGAACCCTTCTCCACTGCAGGACGGATCAATCTCAACCACCAAATCTACCCTTTTTCCTACATTCAGAGGGATACAGGTATCCGTGCAGTCATGGGGGCGGTGAAACTAACCGGAGTGCCCTCTGGTATAAATAGAAATACTGGATTACAGTCCGCCCGTTATGACATCAATATCGACGCAACTTTGGGGCAAATGATTAGCTATAAAAATAGCCTCACTCCGACGCGGGGAGCCGACGCTCCGTTTTTAACCGCCTCGGAAATCTGTGAAATCCCCTTGGTACCGTTGGCCCAAAATGGCTTGCCCTATCCTGGCGGTCATACGTCCTTTTGGAGTCAAAACAGTCAGACGACAGGTGGATATAGCAGTAATGACGATTGGAAAGAGGCCCCATACAATATGCTCTATCCCCGCCTGACCACGCGTTCCAATACATTTCAAGTGCACATCCGTGCGCAATCACTTCAAAAAGGTGTGGCCACTCCCTCCGGCATTTGGGTGGAAGGTCGCGACATCATTACCGGCGAATACCGCGGATCGGTTGTGCTTGAGCGCTATATCGATCCCAATGACGTTCGCTTCACGAATGGAACCATCGATCCGGACACGCAATCCGTCGATCCCGCATACCGATTCCGCACTGTGCACAGCCAACGTTTTTCACCATGATTTGCTCTAACAACAGGAACAAAATCCGATCAAGCAGAGGCAGTTCCTCTGCACCAGGCTTCTCCCTGCTCGAACTGCTGGCGGTCATCGTCATCGTGGGAATGTTGATCGCGATCGGTGTGCCCGCATTCCAGGCGATTGGAAGGGGCGCGAACGTGGCGGCGTCGGCGCAACAGGTTGCTGATGTCTGGGCGGCGGCGCGCACGACGGCCACCGCACGTAACCGCCAAGTGCTGGTTCGCATCTACCATGTGGAGGAAACCGCCGGGGACAACAATCCCGGCTTTCGCGCCTTTCGGACGTTTTTGATCGAGACCGACGGCAGCCTCCTCCCGCTTGCACGCACCACGTTTCTGCCGCGCGGACTGGTGATGTTGGACAGCGGAACCCATTCGCCGTTGTTGCACCGCACCCGCCCCGATCCGGGCGATCCACCCATTGAGGACGATAACGATCCGCTGTACAACTCCATGACCCAGACTTTCCGCTTTCGGACCGATGGTTCCACCGACCTTACCTCTACCAATGCATGGTTTCTCACGGTTCAACAGGAGCGCGCGTCCGCGCCGGGTGTGCTGGCCGACAACTGGGCCGTCATCCAGGTAGACCCTGCCAACGGTAAAGTGCAGGTTCACCGGCCCCAATAGAGCTCCTTCACAAGCATGGACAGGTAGGAGATTGACTCGGTCATTAGGTTGTCACATAATCCGCGTTTAATCCTTTAAACTTGTGCAACCTACCGGAAAAACCACCAATCAGGATGTCGCCCGCGCGGCGGGAGTTTCCGTGGCCACTGTCTCCTACGTCCTCAACAACAAGGGTTCGGTCGGCGCGGAAACCCGCAAGCGTGTGCTGGAGGCCATGAGCCGGTTGGGTTACCAACCCAATCCGCACGCCACCCGCCTGCGCCGCTCCGCCACATTGGACCACCCCGCCACCAACAACGTCGGTGTGGCATGGACCAACAAAGTGCTGAGCCACCGCATTCACGCCGACAACCTGGTGAATCAGGGGGTCAGCCAGCAGTTGGAGTCCCGCGGATACCACGCGGTCGTGACTTATGGGGACGAGGACCGGATTTTCTCACCCAGCTTTTTTGGCAAGATCGATGCCCTGATCGTGGCCGGCACGCCGCACGCGGAAGTAATCGCCACGCTGCCGCAGCGGATGCCGATCATCAGCACCAACACCCTCATCGAGGACCTGCCCATTCCCGCCATCACGGTGGATGACCGTCATGTGGGGCGGATGGTGGGGCGTTACTTGGCGGACTTGGGCCACCGCCGCATGGCCTTCATCAATCCGGTCCCGTTGCATCCTTACTTCAAACTGCGCCAGACCGGGTTCGAGGAGATCCTCCGCGAGCGCGATCTGCTGGACCCTGAACTTATCCGTGTCCGCAATCCCGACGAGAAGAGCCAGGTCGACGGAATCGACGCCGATGTGGAGCACTTTTCAGTGGATGATCTGATGGAACCACTAATGTCGCTATCCGCCAGCAAGCGTCCCACTGCAGTTTTTGCCCCCAATGATGAAACCGCACGGGCCGTTTATCGTTTTTGTCACGGCAAGGAAATGCTCATCCCCCGCGATCTCAGCGTGGTCGGCTGCGACAACGATCCCGGCATCTGCCTTTCTCTGATTCCCGCACTGACAACGGTGGAGCTGCCTTTCGCCGAAATGGGCCGCCGGGCCGCCGAAATGGTTCTGCAGGCCCTGGAAAAACGCGATGGCGGGACCATCAGCAGCATCACCTTTCTGCGCGGCAAAATGATCGAACGCGCCTCTTGTTGCAATTTGTAGCAAGTAGCATGGGCTTCCAAACCATGATTTTCGTGTCCGAAATGTAGGACGAGCGCTTCGCTCGTCTCCCCCTCCCCACACACAACACGGCGACAGGTACGCCGCCGCTACAGCACAACACAGCCCGCAGGAGGCGAAGTTGCGAGTCGTAGGCCTCCCACGCGAAGCGCGATACATGAATCACTTAAAGAATTAACTTTACCAGTCCTGCTCTGTCATTATGATATCGGTGATGAAATTATTGCAATTCATGGTGGTGGTCAGTTGTTGGGCGTGGGCTGCGGGTGCGGCTCCGGTTCCCGCTCCCAATAGCATCACTTTTATCATGCCACAGGACGGCTGGGCGACGGTGGCGATCAATAACGCCGATGGACGACGGGTTCGAAATTTGTTCGCCAATCTGCCCTTCCAGGCTCGTGAGCACCGGGTGGAGTGGGATGGTCGCGACGATGCCGGGGAACTGCTCCCAGCGGGTGCCTACCAATGGACGGGGCTTTACCGCAACGACATCGAGGTTTTGTACCGCGGGGCGTATCAACACGGAAAGCCACCGTGGCTGTATGGCAAGACAGGGGGGTGGGCCGGCGACCACTCCTCGGTCCAGGCCGTGGCCGCCATCGGCGACCAAATGTTCCTGGCCAGCAATGAGTCGGAGTGGGGGCACGGATTAATCGGCTCCGATCTCGATGGCAACAAACGTTGGGGTCTCAAGTGGCTGAACCGACGGGCCTGGTGCGGGGGCGAGGCCCTGGCCGTGGTGGGGGATCGTTTGTTCGCAACCAGCTATCTGGGAGAATGTGCGGTTTGGGAAGTAATCACCTCGACCGGTCAGAACGATCTGGTTTTGATTGAAAACGATATTCCGGAGAACGTGCGCAGCGGCAAAAAACCGCACCTCCGGGTGGTGGGGGGGAGGAAAACCGCGGAGGGTGGCGAGCTTTTCCTGGCCGATCATGGTGCCAAACGCACCTTGGTATTCAGAGTTCCGGAAACCTATGGTGAAAAACTCGCCTACCTGCGCACGCTGCCCCTGCATATCTGGAGCATTGCGTTTCTAGCGGACGGCCGCGCCGTGGCCGCACTGGACCACAGTGTCGAAATCCTGGACCCCGCCAGTGGTGCCACCAAACCGTTCACCCAAAGCCCGATCAGCGCACCTTGGAGCGTAGCGGTGGATGCGCAAGGCAGGGTCTATGTCTCCGACCAGGGGGCCAGCCCCATCCACCAGTTCACCCGTCACGGTCAGATGAGCCATCGCTTCACCCGACTGGACCGCCCGGCCTCCCATCAAATCAAAATTTTCGACTCCCATGGCAAACTGCTCCACGCCCTGGGCCGGGAGGGAGGGCGAGTGCCGGGGAAATTTGATGCGGAGTCCTTTTTCCAACCAGCCGGAATCGCCGTGGACTCCCGCGGTCGGCTGTGGGTCTCGGAGTTCAGCCAGTCGCCCAAACGCGTTAGCGTTTGGGACATTCCCGCCACCGGGGCACCCAAACTCTCCCGGCAGTTCGTTGGCCCTGCGCATTACGGCGGCGGCGGAGCCATGATCGATCCGAAAAAACCATGGGAAATCATGGACACGAACTTTGGGGTGGTTTTTAACGTCGATCTGGAAAAACAAAGTTTCGAGGTGGACCGGGTGCCTTGGGTGCCGATTGACTTCTGGAAGGAGCACGGCCATCAACCCGACCGACCTTTTGCCGGGCGACCCGGTGTGGTTATCGAAATGGAGGGTCGCCGCTACAGCGCCCTGCAGGGAGGCTACATGCACGGCGACGACACCCGCTGGAGTCCCCATTTCCACGCTGCCAATGGATTGGTGGCGATCGGGGAATACGTGAACGATGAATTCATCCCCCGCGCCGCGGCCGGCTCCATTCTTTCCTGGATGCGTGGACGATCGCTCAACACCCGCCGCGAGGAACAATGGCTGGCGAAACCCATCATCGAGGCGGCCCGCCAGTTGCCCAAGTGGAATGACTACGCGAAACGCATCGGCATGGAACCCAACGCCCCCGATGTGCCCCATTGGGAGCACAAGCGCGGCGCGCCATTCTACACTGCGGTCACCTGGCCTGCGGAAATCGGCGGGGTGCTCTGGACCGACGCCAATGGCGACGGAAGAATGCAAGCAGGAGAAATTCAATTTTATCCCATCGGCCACGATGGCAGGATGAGCTTGGACAGGAACCTGAACATTTACTGGAGCATTCCGGAGTGGCAGGGAAAACTGGCTCATGTGGGTGAATCGGTGGTCGGCAGTTGGAAGCTTCCGCGCACGGGATTCAACGCGATCGGAGCGCCGGTTTACGATATTTCCGCCATCACCAGGCTCGGTGACTGGACCAACGAGGTGGTCCACCACGGGGAGGACGGGAGCATGTTATCGCTTACCTCGCTGCGCGGTCCCGACGGCGTGCAGCGCTGGTCTTATCCTGCCGATTCCAAAGGGATCAAGTCCCTCGGCAAAGACAGCCGTAAAGTTCTGCGTCCGGGCAGTGTCCACCGTGCCGTGGCGGTGCAGGGAGTGGTGGAAGGACCGGGCGAACTCGGGGATGTTTATATGTTGCAAAGCACCGACGGCATGAAATATCTGCTGACACGGGACGACGGATTATTCATCACCATGGTCTTCCGGCCCTACGCGTTCGCCGACGGTTGGGACAGCATCGCGGAGGCCGTGCCCGGCACGCGGCTGGATCAACATTCCCTTCAGGACGAATGTTTTAATGCGCATTTTGTGCGGGCGGAGGCCTCCGGTCACGGGTTTGAAAAGGGGCGCTATTACCTCATCGGCAACAGCCGCTCCGCTGTCACCGAAGTCACCGGACTGGACACGGTTCGTCGTTTCGCTGGCGGTGGCGTCAACCTCGTCGCAGGCACCGGTCTTTATGGCAAAGAGGAGAAACTCGACCCTGCCGCCCAAGCCGCACCGCCGGTTGTGCAAAGGACCGTGACTCCGCTGACCGCCAGACGCGGCGGACCGGGCATCGACCTGCTTTCCGGCAAGGACATTCGATGGAACGATGTGCACGTCAATGCCGGCTATGACGGGCGTGGGGTGCATTTCAAATGGCAGGTGCGCGGGGTGAGTTCAATCTTCGTCAACAAAGGTGCGGACTGGACGCAGATTTTCTCCACCGGCGATGGAGTTGATATTCAGTTCCGCACGCCAAAGCTCGGCAAGCTGCGTTTTGTCGCCGCCATGCACAACGACGAGCCGGTGATTGTGCGCATGCGTTATGAGGGTACGGATGCTGAAAGCGCGGTCAC
>CAZTYG010000037.1:0-11356 GCA_964617445.1 uncultured Blastochloridaceae bacterium | reverse complement strand
GTGCTGAAAATCACATCCTTCGCCCACCCCGTCCGCTCCACCGAAACCAGCACCGCGATCACCAGCATCGTCAGCGTGTGCACCGCGATCAACACCAGCGTCACATCAATCGGCACCCCGCGAATATACGTCAACGGCGAATACGATCCGGACGACGACGGCCATTTCGAATACGCCATAGAAACCAAGCTTACGCCCGCCCCGCCCCGTCGGCAAGCGGGCATTGCCAGATGACTTCTGCGGATTTAACCGAAAGTCTGGAAGGAAGGAATACGAGGCCGTGTAATGCCCCGATTTCCCGGTCTTTGTCTCTTGAATTTCCCCCTTTGCGTCTCCGCGTCTATGCGTTAAAGCTTTCCGTGATTTCGCGGGAAAACAGCACCTATGATTTCATCCACCATCAACCCAGCCGGGCCGACCGCGCCGGAGGACCGTTGGCAAGGGATGGATGCGCTACGGGCGCTGGCGCTGTTGGGCATTTTGATGGTGAACGTGGGCGATTTCCGCGCACCGGAATTTTACCGGAAGCTGGCGGATATTCCCATGTGGGAGGGGACTTGGACAATGGACATCGCCGCCTCGGCGCTGGTGCAGTGGTTGGTGGCGGGCAAGTGCATCACCATTTTCACCATGGCCTTCGGCTTTGGATTGCAACGCATTCTGGACCGGATGACGGCGGCCGGGGTTTCGCCGTGGCTGCCGGGGTTGCGCAGACTGGGGTTTTTGTTCCTACTCGGGCTGCTTCATGTGTTGTTGGTGTGGTTCGGGGATATTCTGATGTTTTACGCACTGGTGGGGGTGGTGGTACTTCTGATGCACCGGCTGCCAGCGGTGGCCAAGCTGGTGGTGGCGGCGCTGATGATGGGGCTGACGCTGCTGGTATTCCTCGGATTCTGGGCGCTGGGGTTGCTGATGGAGGACACGGGGGACGAAGCCATCATCTCGATGATGGGGCGTTCTCTGGAGGTTTATGCGACGGGCTCCTGGGGGGAGATATTTGTACAGCGCATGAACGACCTTGTTTGGACCTGGTTATTGTTGTTTTTGTGGATGCCGATGACGGTCGCGCTGATGCTGGCCGGAGCATGGGCGGCGCAAACCGGTTGGCTGGAGCAAGACCGGTCCGGGCTGGAGCAGCACCTGCGATTCTGGATGTGGGCGGGGCTTGGCCTGGGGCTGCCATTGAACGCGTGGAGCATGGTGCGCGAGGTCGGTTTTGTGGAATCCTCAGCGCTTGCCGATCTGGTGTGGACGGTCACTTCGTTGGTCGGGCCGCCGTTGTTGGCTCTGGGTTACATCGCCGCGGTGCTGCAGCTGGCGCGCGCGTCCGCTTGCAGAGGAGTGGTGGCGTTTCTCGCGCCGACCGGGCGGATGAGTCTGACGCTTTATCTGATGCAGAGTGTGGTGGCGACGCTGATCTTTTACAGTTTCGGCCTGGGGTTGTACGGCCAGGTGGGGGCGCTCCATGGCTTGTTGCTGGGGATTGGGATATTCGTTTGCCAGGTGGGTGCCGCACGGTGGTGGCTGGCGCGGCGTCGTTACGGCCCGCTGGAGGCCGCCTGGCGGTGGGCGACGTATGGATAGACCGGGGAGGGACAGAAGCCTGTCCGAATTTGGATGATGCCGTGCCCGGAGGCGGTTGCATTTTGAGGGGATTTGGGCAGGGTGCGGGGCATGGCTGTTTATCAACTGGAACCGGTTTATCAGGAACGTATTTGGGGGGGCGCGAACATGGCGCAGTTGTTCGGGCGAAAACTTCCGGCGGACAAAAGGATCGGAGAGGCGTGGGAATTATGCGACCGTGCGGAGGCCCAGTGCCGGGTGAAGGGACCGGATAAAACGCTGCACGAGATGTGGTGCGGCCCGGACAGGGAACAGATTTTCGGCACACGCGCCCCGAACACGCAACGGTTTCCCATTTTGATCAAGGTGCTCGACGCCCAGGACAAATTGTCGCTGCAGGTGCATCCGCCGACAGCGAAGGCGGCGGCCATGAACGGCGAGCCGAAGACGGAGTTGTGGTATTTTTTGGACACAACGGAGGAGGCGCTGATTTTTGCCGGCCTGCGTCCGGGAGTGGACCGCAATGCGTTCGAAATGGCGCTTGCGGAGAAAAAGGTGGCGGAGTGTTTCCATCAACTGCGCACCCGCCCCGGCGAGGTGATGTTTCTGCCGTCGGGAAGGGTCCATGCGATCGGTGCGGGCAATGTGATCCTGGAAATCCAGCAAAACTCCGACACGACCTACCGGGTGTATGACTGGGACCGGGTGGACGCGAAAACCGGCAAGGAGCGCGAGCTGCATGTAAAGGAATCGCTGGAATGCATCGACTTTGATGACATCGAGCCGGCTTTCACCCAGCCGCACGGTGAGAGTGTGATCCGCTGCATTTACTTCAATATCGACCGTGCCCCGTTCTTCGACAAGGAGCACCGGCGGCTGACGATCGATCCGGCGTCGTTTCTTTATTTATTCACGGCACAGGGACGATTCGAGATCGGAGGACAGGAATACGGACGCGGGACCAGCCTGCTGGCGGGCGCGGACACAGGGGAACTGGACATTGAGTGTCTGGAGGAATACGGCGAGGTGGTTATGGTGTCGTGGCCGGATTGACCCGCGGGCAGAGGTGTCAGCCGCGGATGACATCGCGGAGCACCTGCCAGGAGACGAAAAAGGAGCCTTTCCAGCTGTAGCCGATATCGGGGGAGGCACCTTTGCGGGGCCGGAGCAGGCCGATGTGGAGATTGTGTTGCACGGTGCGGCCGAAGAGGTTGTTGAAGATATCGCGGGGATTGCTGTCGGCGGAGCTGGGAACGACTTCGTTGACGTCGAGAAAGTCTTGGTGACGCGCGCCGAGGGCGTCGGCGGATGCGGCGTCCATGCAGCGGAAGAGGCGGACTTCGGGCGGCATTTTAAGGCCGTAGGAAAGCGGGTAGTTCCATGTAACCCAATAGCCGCCATCGGGGTCGCGGGAGAGCAGAATCATGTAGATCATGCTGAGGCCTCCCTGGCGGACTGCGGCGAGCGCAGCGTCCACGGGTTTTTCGTCGTGGCGGAAGAGGCGGTAGTATTGTTCGAAAGGAGAGGGACGCAGAGAGAAATCGCCCTCGCGAAGAAAGCCTGCCGCGGTGAGGTCGTTGGTAAGTCCGTGGAGATCGGGAAAGGATTCGGCGGCGATGGAAGTTGGTTCAAGGCCGCGGGCGGCGGAAATTTCCAATTTACGGGAGAGGCGGAGGGCTTGAATGACAGGGAGAGCGAACCAAGAGAGCCAGATCAGGGCGACCCAGAGGATGCTGGCGGTCCAGAACCAGACGGCCAGGCCGATGGTACCAAATACGATCCATACGCCAATCCGGCGCATCCAGGCATGGTGGGAGTGCAGAAATGCGACTGCCAGCAGAACCAGGCCGAGACACCAAAGAAGTTGAATCCCCCAATCAGGCATAAGCATTACATCGTAGCAAAAGCAGCCTCCGGGGCAATGCCTCAATGCCGGGTCCGGTGTGTTTTTCAGCTCAAGCTGCGGGGCAGTTTGGAAGAGTGGTGGTGGAGAATGGGGTGGTCGCGGGAGGGGTCGATGACGAAGCTGAAGCGGGCTTCGAAGGTGAGCGGGATGTCCTCCATCTCGAATTGAAAACGGTAGATGCCTTGGAGGACTTCCAGAGCGCCTAGCAGCGGAGTGGTGTGGACGGAGCGGTCGTGAAGATCGACGTGGAGGCCGGGGCGGGAGGCCAGCTGGGTGAAGTAGTGGTGGCGGTCCTCGCGGGTGCGAATGGTCTGGCTGGAGAATGTGGGCAGCAGGACGGCGTCGGATTCGTAGAGGTCGATGACCCGGTCCAAGTCGCGGGCGTTAACGGCGTCGATCCATGCCATGAGGATATCGCGGGAGGTTTTCATGGTCGTGAAGATGCCCGCCGGTCTGCGCGGGCGCAAGTTTCAAGTCCAGTTGTGGGGGTATTTTTTCTGGGTCATTTTGGTTCTCGAAGCGGCCCCCTAATCGCGGTGATAGGGCTCGCCGCGGCGGATGGTTTGGGCGCGGTAGAGCTGTTCGAGAAGGACTACCAGTGCCAGTTCGTGCTGCATGGTTACGCTGCCGAGGGACCAGTGGTGGTCGGCTGCGGCACGGACGGCGGGGTCGTGGCCCCCGGCCCCACCCACCAAAAAAGCCACCCCTTTGACCGCGCGCATCTCCCACCCGCCGATCTTTTCCGCCAACCCACGACTGGTCCAAGGTTCGCCACGCTGGTCAAGGACGACACGGACCATGCCTTCCGCCGCCGCAAGCAGGCGTTGTCCCTCCGTTTCACGGTCGCCTGCTTTGACAGCGAGCCATTGGATCGACCCGGCGGGGCGCATTCGTCCAAGGTATTCCGCGACCCCAGCCCTCGCGTAGGCCAGCCCGGGCTTGCCAACACTGATGACAAGTATCTTCACAGAACGAATCCTGAATCGCCCCCCACGCGGAACAAGCAAACTTTACCGCCGCAACGGATTTGACGACAATGAGTGCGCCACCCTTTGACCCGGGTATCGAGAGCAGGAGGGCATTGTGGAGGGAGGGGGTTGCCAGTGACGTGGGGAGGCGGCTATGTTGACGGGCGTGAAACTGAAGTGGATTCTGACCGGGGTGGCGGTGTTGGTGGCGGCGATCATTCTTCTGGCCGGAGGGGGATGGTGGTCGGCGCGGCAATTTCTCCAAAGCGACCGCCTGCGCCGGATGCTGGCGACAGAGATTTCGAAGCACACGGGTGTGGAAGGGGAACTGATGGGCCTGCGACTGGAGGGGTGGACGCTGCGCAGCATGGGGTTTGAAGGGCGAGGACTTCCGGGTGGCGCGGTGCGGCTGGTACGGGCGGAGGATTTGCAATGGAGGCTGGCACCATCGGCATTGTGGCGCCGGGTGTGGGGGATCGAAGAAATTCGCGCGGGACGGGTGGAGATTCATGCCGGAGCTGGTTTGTCACCAGAGAAGCTGCGCCCGCCGTCGCCGCCGCCAGATGGTCCGCTGCCGTGGCACGCGGCGCTGTTGCCACGCGAGGTGGAGATCGCGCGGGTGGTGGTGGACCGGATCGATATCCGCTGGGAAGCCGGGCCGGAGTTGATCGCGCATGCGCGTGACATCCGCTGCGAGGCCGGCCCGCGCGGGGCGGAATCATGGGAGCTGCGCCTGCGCGATGGTTCGCTGGAATGGCCCGGCTTTCCGCAGATGCGATTGGAGTCAGCACTGATCATGGCCTCCGCAGAACAACAGGAGCTGACGGAGGCGGTATTGTCCCATGATCTCGGGGGACGAATTCTGCTGGCAGGACGCGTGCGCGGATTGGAAGATGTGCTGTTGAATTACACCATGGAACGCATGCCGTTGGAGGCACTGGTGCCGGGAGGATGGAGCCCTCATTTTCTGGGGCGATTGGAGGGCAAGGGCCAGGTGTCCCATGCGCAGGGAAGAACGTTGGGCGACGGCGTGTTCCGTGTGGTCGATGGACGATTGCGCGGGCTTCCCGCGCTGCAACCGTTGGTGGAGGCCACCCAGCTGCGGGACTGGCTGGACATCCCGTTGAACGAAGCCCACGCGGAGCTGCGGTTTTCCGACGGCTTGTGGGACATTCACAAATTGCTGCTGGAGTCCAGCGATCTGGCGCGGATCGAGGGGGCCTTCCAGGTGCGGGACGGCGCGCTCGACGGGGTGTTACAGGTCGGCGCCCGCGAGCGGGCGGTGCGCATGATCCCGGGAGCGCGCTCCCAGGTGTTCTCATGGGAGCAGGGGGGCTACTACTGGGCGCGTCCCGGCATGAAATTATCCGGAACGGTGTCGGAGCCGAAGGAAGATTTGTCGCCGCGCTTGAAGACCGCCGCCCTCGAGAAGGTGGGCCAGCAGGTGGAGGACATCATCGAATCGGTGATCGATCACGTCCGCCCGTTTCTGCGGTGAATAAGCGTTGCGCTCTATTCGACTTTGAACAGCGCGCCGGCCTGACGACGCCAGGCCGCATTGGCCGCAGCGTGGAGATTCACGAGCGTGTCTTTGTCGGCGATGCGGAATTCAACGGTGCGGGCGTGGGTGGTGGCGGGATAGCTTTTGACCACAACACGGTCCAACTGACGGGCGGGTTCGATTCGCTCGCGGGCCTGATCGATTTTTTCCTGGGCCTGGTCGAGGATGCCCTGGCCGATACCGCCGGGCGCGGCAGGCTGGACGCGGCGGGCGACATAAAACCGCACCAGACTGGTTCCATGGGTGTCGATGTTCATCTCGTCCACCTCGATGACCCCGTCCACCACGTAGCGATGCATGCTTAACGCGGTGATTTGGCGCACGTCCACCGCATAAGCACCATCGGGGTGCTCGACGGTGAAAATGGGCACAGGTGTCTGGGAGCGGGCGGGCGGGGCACCGAGCAGCAGCACGGCGAGCAGAAGCGGGACGGCGTGTTTCATGCGCCGATGATGGCCGCGCACACGGCATTCTCAATCAAATACCGGCCAGGTCGTAGGATCGCAGGGCGTCGCGCAGATTCACATCCGGTCGCAGATGGATCGTCTGCCAGCCCTTTTGGGAAACGGCCAGAATGTTCTCCTCACGGTCGTCGATGAACAGGCTCTCCAGGCGGTCGGCCCCCATCCCCTCCAACGCTTGTTGGTAGATGAGTGGGTCCGGTTTCATCGCCCCGACCTGAAACGAGTAGAACCGCTCGCGGAACACCGGGAAAAAGTCGTAGCGGGCCTCCAGATGGGTCAGATGGGCTTCGGAAATGTTGGAAATGATGGCGGTGGGGTAGTGCTGCGAGAGAATCCGGGCCATCTGGATGTGCTCATCAAGCGGGGTGAAAACATCGCACCAGATTTCCCGCAGCTCCTCCGGCGTGCCCTCGAACCGGTATTCTTCCTTGAGCAGACGGAAAAACTCCGTGGTTTCCAGTCGTCCGCACTCGTATTCGTCGAGCAAAGCGTAAGTCCGGTAGAGCTCCTGGCTCAGGTCCTCCTCCCGCAGCTCGGAGCGCTCCACGATTTTGCGCACGGCGATGCCGAAGTCGTAGTCCACCAATACCTTGCCCAGATCGAAAAAGATCGTGGAAATTTTCATCGGAATAGCCGCGCACCATGGCGCGGGAACCAGCCGGTGTCAACGCTCCGAAGAAACTTGGCATGGGGCCTGATTTTGTTAGGGTGTTGGAATCGTGTCCGCTCCAAACATCCAACCGCCGGTGGAGGGCGAGAAAATTTTCGTCCCCGATCCTGCCAATCCCGAAAAACTACGATTCACATGGGTGGATGAGATGGTCATCTACACCCAGAATCACTGTTACAAGGTGCGCGACAAACACGGCAAAGAACGCCTGGTCAAACGGCATCCCGCAGGCGACCAAGCTGGCAAGCGCGCCTGGATCAGCCTCTGAGACGCCGAGGTCGCAGAGAGCAGACAAGATAGGGACCGTTTGATGGGGGGTGGACGCTATGCGCCGCTTTGGATGCTGAACCCTGACCTCCTGTTTCCTTTGAGCTTGAATGCCCCCTGCCTTTGAAAATTTCCCTTTGTTCCTTGCGCGTCCCTTCGCGATCTTCCTGTTGAAATTTTCGTCGCCCTCGTCCCATATTTTGCTATATTGCCAAATATGCAATTAACAGACGCGCCTCTACCGTGTTGTTCTCCCCGCCAGTTCGAAGCGGCGGCGGAAGTGTTCAAAGCGATGGCCCATTCGAGCCGTGCCATGATTGTTTATGTGCTGGGACAGAAGGGAGAGCACTGCGTGGCCGATCTGACGGACATGGTCGGCTCGGACATGTCCACGGTCTCCAATCATTTATCCGTGCTCAAGGCGGCGGGCATTGTCGAAACCGACCGCCGTGGCACGCAGGTGTTCTACCGTCTGTGCTGCCCCTGCATCACCGATATGTTTTGCTGCCTGGACCAGTTCCGCCGGGAGCGGTCGAAATGAAACATCTGGAAGTTTTTGATCCGGCGATGTGTTGTTCCACCGGGGTTTGCGGACCGGAGGTGGAACCAGAGTTGGTGCAGTTCGCCGCGCTGCTGGCCGACCTCCAAAAATCAGGCGTGCGGGTGGAGCGCCATAATCTGGCGCAGCAACCGATCGCGTTTGCCAGAAATGAAAAGGTGAAGTCCCTGCTCAACAGCGGTGGGGCCGAAGTGCTGCCGTTGATTTTTGCCGATGGCGAGCTGTTGCTTCAGGGCGCATATCCGGATCATGCCCAACGGACGGCATGGCGGATCGCCATGAAGGAACATGCCCAAGAGAACGGGAATAGAACGTAATGAAGCTGTATCGCCCTGATCCTGATGCGGCTGCCCGTTTTTTATTTTTCACGGGAAAGGGGGGCGTGGGCAAAACGTCCATCGCTTCGGCCACAGCGCTGCGTTTGGCCGATGCGGGACGGCGCGTGCTTCTTATCAGCACCGATCCGGCGTCGAATCTCGATGAAGTGCTGGACACGCCGTTGGGCCGCGAACCGGTCGCGGTGCGCGGGGTGTCCGGTCTGCACGCGTTGAACATCGATCCGGTGGAAGCCGCCGCCGTATATCGTGAACGTGTCATCGGCCCTCTGCGTGGAGTGCTGCCGGATGATGTCCTGCGTGGCATGGAGGAACAGCTTTCCGGTTCCTGCACGGTGGAAATCGCCGCCTTCGATGAGTTCACTTCGTATCTGGCCTCCCCCGAAGCGACCTCCGCATACGATCATGTGGTGTTCGACACCGCACCCACCGGACACACGCTGCGCTTGATGGCGTTGGCGGGGGCATGGACCGGGTTTCTGGATGCCAATACCAGCGGTCAATCCTGCCTCGGTCCGTTGGCCGGACTGGAAAAACAACGGGCGCTCTACCAAAGCGCGGTGCAAATCCTGGGCGATCCGTCCCGCACGTCGCTCTACTTGGTGGCTCGTCCGCAATCCGCGTCCCTGCGCGAGGCCGCACGCACCTCAACAGAACTGCGCGCCCTCGGCATTCAAAGCCAGCAGCTCATCGTCAACGGAAAATTCACTGTGACCGACGAATTGGACCCGATCGCCACCGCCTGGGCAAAACGTGGAGCCGATGCGCTGGCAGAATTTTCAGGGCTTATCGCATCGATGTCCGCCACCTTTCTCCCACTGCGCCATCACAATATTCTGGGCATCGAAGGTCTGCGCCGTCTGTTGGACGGGGTGGATGGGATGGGGGATGTGGAAGCCAAGATTGGGGAGGCCGAACTTCCCGCAGGCTTCATGGACTCCGATGAGTGGTTAAAAGCACTGAGCGGAAGCGGGCGCGGGGTGATCATGACCATGGGCAAGGGCGGCGTGGGAAAAACCACCATGGCCGCTGCCATTGCCACCGGGTTGGCCCGGCGCGGGCACCGGGTCCATCTCACCACCACCGATCCAGCCGCCCACCTCGATCAGGCAATGGGCGGGCAAGTCGAACTTCTCACCGTTGGACGCATTGATCCCGAAGCCGAAACCGAAGCCTATCGCGCGGAAGTCATCGCAGGGCAGCGCGAGGAGTTGGACGAAGCCGGGCTGGCCTTGCTGGAGGAGGACCTGCGTTCGCCCTGCACCGAGGAAGTCGCCGTGTTCCGCGCCTTTGCCCGCGAAGTGGCCCGTGGCGAAGAGGGCTTTGTGGTGCTCGATACCGCGCCCACCGGTCACACCCTCCTGCTGCTCGATGCCAGCGAATCCTACAGCCGTGAACTGGAGCGTCAGAGTCGCAACAGTCCCACCGATGTCGGATGGATTCGAAAGCTGTTGCCGCGGTTGCGTGACCCTGAATTTACCCGTGTCGTGCTGGTCACTCTGCCCGAGGCTACTCCGGTGCATGAGGCCGCCGCACTGCAGGAAGACCTGCGCCGCGCAGGGATCGAGCCGCACTCGTGGATTGTGAATCAATCGCTCACCGGCTGTGACACCTCCGACCCCTTGTTGCTCCGCCGCGCAGCAGCCGAGTCGGCCTACCTGCGGGAAATTCTGGAAACCCACGCCACCCGCGCCATCCTCATTCCCTGGCAACCCGAAGAACCCGCCGGACCTGACGCCCTCGAAGGTCTCTTTTCCTCTACCACCATCTGTCCTGCATGATCCACCCAACCCCCAACCAGAAAGCCCCATTACCATGCCCACCTATATCTACGAAACCATCCCGCAGAACGACGAACCCGTCGAGCACTACGAAATCGAACAATCCATCAAAGACCCCACGCTGACCAAGCATCCGGACACCGGCGCGCCCATCCGCCGCGTCATCCTTGGCGGTAGTGTCATGATCAAACGGGAATCTTCCAACGACTGTTGCGGTGGCAGTGGCTGTTGCTGAACGGCCCCTTAACCACCAAGACAACTTCTTCGCTTCCAGACCATCCCGTCACTTCCACTTCGATCCGCACCCCCCCGATGACCAACTCCGTCTCCCGCCGCATGTCCTTTCTGGACCGTTACCTGACCCTGTGGATATTCACCGCCATGGCGTTGGGCGTTGCCCTCGGCAACTTTCTCATCTCCGATCCCGAAGCCCTGTTCGCCCCGGTGACGGTCGGCACCACCAACCTGCTTATCGCCGCCGGCCTCATCCTCATGATGTATCCGCCGCTGGCCAAGGTGAAATACGAGCAGATGCCGCGGGTCTTCTCCAATCTGCGCATCCTCGGCCTCTCGCTCCTGCAAAACTGGGTCGTCGGCCCTCTGCTCATGTTCGGCCTGGCCGTGCTGTTTCTTCACAACCACCCCGAATACATGGTCGGCCTCATCCTCGTGGGCATCGCCCGCTGCATCGCCATGGTCCTTGTCTGGAACCAACTGGCCAAGGGCAGCAGCGAATACTGCGCGGGTCTGGTCGCCCTCAACAGCGTGTTTCAAATCCTTTTCTTCGGGGTCTATGCATGGGTCTTCATCACCTGGCTGCCCGGACTCATGGGCATCGATCTCTCGGAGGTCCGTGGCCTGGGCGGTAAAAACCTCACCGACGTCACCATCGGCGAAATCTTCGCCAGCGTCATGATCTACCTGGGCATCCCCTTCGCCGCCGGCATTCTCAGCCGCGTCATCCTCATCCCCCTCAAAGGCACCCGTTGGTATGACGAACAGTTTATCCCGCGCATCTCACCCATCACCCTGCTGGCGCTTCTTTTCACCATCGTCGTCATGTTCACTTTCAAGGGCGACGCCCTCGTCAAACTCCCCCTCGATGTCCTGCGCATCGCCGTCCCGCTCGCACTCTACTTCGTGCTGATGTTCGGAGTCAGTTTCTTCATGGGCCGCAAAGCCGGTGCCGACTACTCGCGCAGCACCACCCTGGCCTTCACCGCGTCGGGCAACAACTTCGAGCTGGCCATCGCCGTCGCCATCGCCGACTTCGGCATCACCT
>CAZTYG010000036.1:0-11434 GCA_964617445.1 uncultured Blastochloridaceae bacterium | reverse complement strand
ATCCGTTTCTTATGTTCGTATCCAGTTTCCCCGATATGTCGGGGTTCGTAGTTGGTATTTTTTCTGTTCTTTGCGTCTTCGCGTCTTTGCGTTAACGTCCCCCTCCTATGGCTTCCTATGACCTGATCATCATCGGCGGTGGACCCGCTGGTTACACCGGCGCCATTCGCGCCGCCGCCCTCGGCCTCAACACCGCGGTCGTCGAAAAACAAAAAAACCTCGGCGGCACCTGCCTCAACGTAGGCTGCATTCCCAGCAAGGCCCTGCTCGCCTCCTCGGAGCATTACCACTACGCCAAGCACCGCTTTGAAATCCATGGCATCACCGTCAAAGATATCGCCATCGACGTCCCCGCCATGATGAAACGCAAAGACGGCGTCGTGGACAGCCTGGCCAAGGGAATCGACTTCCTTTTCAAGAAAAACAAAATCGAACGTATGCCCGGCAGCGGCAAAGTCCTCGGAACAGGCAGAGTCGAAGTCACCGATGCCGAGGGCAAAACCAGCACCCACGAGGCCAAGCACATTCTGATCGCTACCGGCAGCACTCCCATCGACCTGCCCTTCCTTCCTGTGGACGGTGACCGTGTCATCACCAGCGACCACGCCATCACCCTGTCTTCCGCACCAAAATCTCTGCTCATTGTCGGCGCGGGCGCCATCGGCCTGGAACTCGGCTCCGTCTGGGCACGCCTGGGCACTGAAATTACCGTCGTCGAGTTTCCCGCGCATCACCGCCGGTTTCGACAACGAAGTCTCCGCCGCCCTGCAAAAACTCTTCGAAAAACAAGGTTTCACCTTCCACCTCAACACCAAAGTCCAGTCGGCCAAGGTAGGCAAAGACTCCGTTAAACTTTCCGCGAGCCACGAAGGTAAAGAGCTGACCTTGGAGGCCGAACGTGTCTTGGTCGCTGTGGGCCGCAAACCCTTCATCGAAGGACTCGGCCTCAAGGAGGCGGGCATCGAACTCACCGATAAAGGCCGCATCAAGGTCAACGACCACTGGCAGACCAGCATCGAGGGTATTTATGCCGTCGGCGACGTCATCGACGGTCCCATGCTCGCCCACAAAGCCGAATACGAAGGCGTTGCCTGCGTCGAACGCATCGCGGGCAGGGCCGGTATTGTCAATTACGCAACCCTGCCCAACGTCGTTTACACCTCACCCGAAGCCGCGTCTGTGGGTCTCACCGAAGAACAGGCCAAGGAAAAAGGCATCGAGTATCGGACCGGCAAATGGAACTTCATTGCCAACGGCCGGGCCAAGGCGGTGGACCAGATCGATGGGTTTGTCAAAATCCTCGCCTGTGCGAAGACCGACAAACTGATCGGTGCCCACATCATCGCCGCCAACGCCTCCGAGCTCATCGCCGAATGTATTACCTGCATGGAATTCGAAGGCACCGCCGAGGACCTCGCCCGCACCTTTCACGCCCATCCGACGATGACTGAGGTCATCAAAGAGGCCGCCCACCTGGCGTCGCACTGATTTGCGTAGCTGTGGGGATGTGGCGGCGGCTTCCGAGCCGCCGGAATTCTTTCCATCATGGGTTCACGGGGGAGTCATTCTCTCCGCATGATCCACCACCCCCTATGCGCTCTGAACGAGCGCATGCCCCTGCCGACCGAAGCGGTCTGCCTACAGCAGAAGCCCGCCGGAGCGGGGGTCAGAAAGATTGTAGGACGAGTGCTCCGCTCGTCGAAGGAGCATCGTGGTTCACGGGGGAGTCATTCCCACACATTGATCTACCACCCCCTCCAGCAACTTTCATCCACCGCGAAGCGGGGGTTATTTCTTCTTCTTTTTGACGGCGGCGGCGGGTTTGGCGGAGGCGAAGCGTTTGTTGAATTTATCAATTCGGCCCGCAGTATCGACAAAGGTGTTTTTGCCAGTGAAGAAGGGGTGGGAGGCACTGCTGATACCGAGGGGGACCAAGGGGTATTCTTTGCCATCGACCACGGTGGTTTCGTCGGTTTTGGCGCAGGAGCGGGTGATGAAAACGGCGTCGGAGGCGGAGTCTTTGAAGACGACGGTGCGGTAGTCGGCGGGATGGGTGTCTTTTTTCATGGGCGGAGGATTAAAGGGGTTTGCGGGCGACAAGGCAAGTATTATGTCCGCCGAAGCCGAAGGAGTTGTTGATGGCGGTGCGGATGTTGCCCTGGCGGGCGGTATGGGGAATGTAGTCGAGATCGCACTCGGGATCGGGCTGGTCGAGGTTGATGGTGGGGGGGACGTGGCCGGTTTCGATGGCTTTGCAGCAAACGGCGAATTCGACGGCACCGGCCGCACCGAGGAGGTGGCCGATCATGGATTTGGTGGCACTGACCCAGGTTTTACGGGCATGGTCGCCGAGGGCGGCTTTGAGGGCCTTGGTTTCGCCGATGTCGCCGAGTTCGGTGGCGGTGGCGTGGGCGTTGACGTAATCGACGTCCTCCGGATTGACGGCGGCGTGGCGGAGGGCGGAGTTGATGGCACGGGCGACACCGGAACCATCGGGGGTCGGACTGGTCATGTGGTAGGCGTCGCAGCTGGCACCGTAGCCGGCAACTTCCGCGTAAATCTTCGCACCGCGTTTGCGGGCATGTTCATATTCCTCGAGAACCATGATGCCGGCACCTTCGCCGAGGACAAAACCGTCACGGTCTTTGTCGAAGGGGCGGGAGGCTTTTTCGGGGGCGTCGTTGCGGGTGGAGAGGGCGCGCATGGCGCCGAATCCGGAAAGGCCCAGGGGGATGACGGCGGCCTCGCTGCCACCGGCGATCATGACGTCGGCTTCGTCGTCACGGATTTGCCGCCAGGCTTCGCCGATAGACTGGTTGGAAGTGGCGCACGCGGTGACGATGGCGAAGTTGGGTCCTTGGAAGTCGTATTCGATGGCCAGCAGCCCGGAAGCGATGTTGCTGATCATCATGGGGATCATAAAAGGGGAGACGCGGGTGGGGCCTTTTTCCATGAGGACGGTATGCTGGTCTTCGAGGGTGCGAAGACCGCCAATGCCGGAACCGACGATGATGCCGCAACGGGTGGGGTCCAGAGTGGCAGAGCCGAGGCCGGAGTCGGCCCAGGCTTCTTTGGTGGCGCCGAAGGCAAGCTGGGTGTAACGGTCGCAGCGGCGGGCGTCCTTGGGGTTTTTGAAGTTGGCGGGGGGGTCGAAGTCTTTGACCTGGCCGCCGAAGGTGGTGGTGTAGCCGGTGGTGTCGAAGGCGGTAATGGGTGCGATGCCGCTGCGTCCTTCAAGGGCGGCGGTCCAGAACGAGGGCAGGGAATTACCGATGGGGGTGAGGACCCCGATACCTGTGACGACGACCCTGCGCTGGCTCATGAAACAATCAGGTTACCGACCTGGGGCGGAAATGACAAGGGCACCCTTGTTGGGGGGTGCCCTTGTCTGCAAAGCGGTGTGGAATTATTTGTCCTGCTTGTCTTCGATGTATTTGATGACATCGCCGACGGTCTGAAGTTTTTCCGCGTCCTCGTCGGGGACTTCCACGGAAAACTGTTCTTCGAAGGCCATGACCAGCTCGACGACATCCAATGAGTCCGCGCCCAAATCTTCAATGAATTTGGCTTCGGGGGTAACTTGCTCAGCGGTCACACTGAGTTGTTCGACGATGATGTCTTTTACTTTTTCTTCTATGGTTTTTTCGGCCATGTGTTTTGACTCCTGATGATGTTGTGTTTACTGGCAACTGATGGGTGATTTATGATGGTCTTCCGTTGTTTGGCAACAGAAAAAAACGATTTTTTTCAGGGGGGCGGTGGAGGGAGGGGGTTCAGATGAAAAGACCGCCGTCGGTGGAGACGCTTTGACCGGTGATGTAAGAGGAACCGGGACCGGCGAGAAAGACGGCGAGGTGGGCGATGTCGTCGCCGCAGCCCAGGCGTTTGAGGGGGATGTTGTCCACGACTTTGGACATCAATTCGGCGGGCAGGCCGCTGGTCATGTCGGTTTCTATGAAGCCGGGGCAGATGACGTTGCAGGTGATGCCGCGGGCGGCGAGTTCTTTGGCGGTGGATTTGGTGAGGCCGATGAGGCCGGCTTTGGCGGCAGCGTAGTTGGCCTGGCCGGCGTTGCCGTGGAGGCCGACGACGGAGCTGATGTTGATGATGCGTCCGCAGCGGGCTTTGATCATGTGGCGGGAGACGCCGCGGGTCCAGAGGAAGGCACCGGTGAGGTTGGTGTTGATGACCTGCTGCCAGTCATCGTCGGTCATGCGCATGATCAGGGTGTCGCGGGTGATGCCGGCGTTGTTGACGAGGATGTCGATTTTTCCGAATTCGGCGACGACCCGGTCCACGGCGGCCTGCACGGCGGCGGGGTCGGAGACATCAACGCCGAGGGGGAGGTGGCGGACGCCGTGGGCGGTGATTTCGGCGGCGGGGCCGGATGCGGACTCTTCGGTGCGGGCGACGCCGGCGATATGGCAGCCGGCTTCGGCGAGGCGGATGGCGATGGCTTTGCCGATGCCGCGGCTGGCACCGGTCACGAGAGCGACGTGGTCATTGAGGGATTTCATGAATGATTCCTTCCAGTTCTTCAAGGCTGCCGATGGAGAGGCAGGGGATGGTGTTGTTGATTCGTTTGCACATACCGGCCAGGACTTTGCCGGGGCCGAGTTCGATAAAGAGGGTGGTGCCATCGGCGATCATCTGTTCGATGCAGGCCTGCCAACGCACGGAGGCAGTGACTTGTTGGAGAAGGGTCGCACGGATTTCGTCGGCGGTGGTGGCGGGGCGGGCGGTGACGTTGCTGTAGGTGGCAAGGTTGTTGGCGGAGATGGTGGCGGCGTCGAGGTGAGGGGCCAGTCCGTCCTGGGCGGTGAGCATGAGGGAGGAGTGGTAGGCCCCGGCGACGTTGAGGGGAAGGGCGCGTTTCAGGGAGAGGGACTTGGCGTGTTCGAGGGTGGCGGGAATCAGGGACTTGGGTCCGGAGAGGACGACCTGGCCGGGGCAGTTGTAGTTGGCGACCTCCAGGCCGGAGCGCCGGGCCAGTTCGATGGCTTGTTCGGGGGTGGCGCCGATGAGGGTGAGCATTCCGCCCTGGGTGCGATTGCAGGCCTCCTGCATGAGTTTGCCGCGTTCGGCCACCAGTTGGAGACCGTCGCGAAAGGAAATGTGTCCGGCGGCGCAATGGGCGGTGAATTCGCCCAGGGAAAGCCCGGCGGTGGCGGTGAAGTGGAACGAGGGCAAATGGTTTTTTAGGACGGCCAGCAACGCGAGGCCATGGACATAAAGCGCGGGTTGGCAGTAGCGGGTTTCGGTAAGCCGTTCTTCGGGGCCTTCGAAGCAGGTTTGGGAGAAATCAACCCCGAGAAGGGAATCAGCTTCGTGATAGAGTTCGCGTGCGGTGGTGGAAGCGGCGGCGAGGTCTTTCCCCATGCCGGTGTGCTGGGCACCCTGGCCGGAAAAGATCAGTGCGATGTGGTTCATGTGCGTGTGGTGCCCGGATCAGACGCGGGGCAAACGAACGTTAAAGCGCAAAAGCCCCGGCAGGACAAATAGAAAAGCTCAGCCCAGGGCGACTTCCTGTCCCGGGGGAGGGATGATCGTGCGAATGGCGGGGTCGGCGGCGTTGATTTCGCGGGCAAACCACTCCAATGCGGGTTTGTCGCCGTGAACCAGCAGGCACTGGCGCGGGCGGACGCGAATGATGTAGGCCAGGATGTCCTCGCGCAAAGCGTGGGAGGTGAAGTCGAAGTGCCGGACGTCGCAACGGATGGGCACCGGTTCGGACTGGCGGTCGAGCTGGATCATTTCTCCGCGCGGGGTGGCGCGCAGACGTCCGGCTGGCGAGTCGGGGTCGGTGTATCCGACAAAGATGATGCTGTGGCGTTCTTGGGGAAGAATGGAGGGGGCGAGACGGCAGGAGGTGGTGTTCGGCGTCATCATGCCGGAGGGCAGCAGCAGCAACTGGCCGGCACGGGCTTTGAATGCGCGGGCGTTTTTCCAGTCGAAGACCTGCGGCCGGATGTCATCAAGAATGCGCAGACGCGGGCGGGCACGAACGGCGACTTCCGCGGTGCGGTCATAGACCTGGGTGAAAACTTTGCCAAGGCCGCCGATCTGAAGGGTTTCGGAGGGCAGCACACCACGGCGTTGGGCATCGTCGAGAATGGTGAGCAGCTCCTGGGTTTTACCCATGGCGAAAATCGGCATGAGCACCGCTCCGCCCCGCCCGAAGGCGCGCAAAATTTCTTCCAATAACCCCTCGATGACTTTTACGCGGCAATACCCGTCCGAGGGTTGCGCGCCGCGGGTGGTCTCGACGATCAACACATCAACACGGTCGTCCGGGACATCGGCGCGCGTCATGAGGGTCTGGTCGTGAAAGTTGATGTCGCCGGTGTAGCGCACGCGCAGACCGTCGAGGACGAGGTCCACGACGGTGGAGCCGAGGATATGGCCGGCGTGGTGGAGGGTGAAGGTGGTGTGGTCCTGTTCGTCATCGGCGAGGGGATGGCCGCGCACGGACCAACGTTTGCCGAGGCGGACGGCCTGCCAGCGTTGCGCGCAACGGTCGATGTCACTGTGCGTGTAAAATGGATATTCCTGGATGCCAAGTTCCAGGCGCTGGCGTTTCATGACGTTGACTGAGTTGTGGAGCAGTGGGGCGGCGAGATGATAGGTCGGCTCACTCATAAAGACGCGGGCGTCCGGGTGGCGCATGAGCAGGATGGGGAGGGAACCGGTGTGGTCGTGGTGGGCGTGGGAGACGAATACGGCGTCCACCGGGCGTCCGTCGAGCAGTTCGAGCGACGGCAGGGAGTCGTTGCCGTCGTGCTTGGGATGCATTCCAGCGTCGAGCACGACGCCGGTGGGACCGGACTGGATGTGGTAGCAGTTGGCGCCGATTTCGTTGCCGCGGGCGAGGTTGAGAAAAGTGGCCACGTCGGCGGATCAGCGGAGAGTGTGTTCGAACGAGGGGATGCTGGTGCCGGGGGTGGCGTAGCGGCTCTGCAACCAGGTTTCCTGCATCTGAAAGCTGCGTTGCCTTTCCAATTGCTGGCGGACACGGTCCTTCAATATCACGGCTTCCTCCTGCTCCGGATCACTGCGGGAGGCCAAATAAAACACCGCCGCCCGGTCGGTTTCCACCACGGGCTGGCTGACGCCGCCGGGCCGGAGTTGCTGCGCCCAGTAGCGGGCTTCCTCGGCCAGCGGATGCTGGATGTCGTCACCGGCCGGGGCGAAGGCGGGGATTTCTTTGGCGGTCAGACCGAGGGCGGCGGCCGCCGCAGTCCAGCTCTCGCCGGCCTGCAACGCGGTTCTCAGCGCGCTGTGAATTTCCTGTCCGCGGTCGCGCAGCAGGCGTTTCTCTTCGTGCGCGCGGTAATCGGTGGCGACCTGGGCCGCGACTTCCTCGTAGGGCAGGGGACGGGCCGCTTCGACCGTTTCGAGTTTGATAACGGCGAAGCCGCCGGGGACTTTCACATAGTCGCTTACCGGGCGCGCCTCCGACAAACGGAACAGAGCGCGGGTGAGAGCGGCCTCGGTGTCGCCCGGCAGGATCGGATGGGATTCGGGCACCGGCTCGGAGCGCACCACGGCGAGGTCCTGGGTGGCGGCCTGTTGCTCGAAATCAGGCACCGCCCCGCCTTCCTCGTAGGCGCGGTAGAACGGATCGGAAAATTGAAAGGCCTTCTCGCCCAACGTGCGCATGGCGCGCTCCCGCGCCGCCTCGTCGGCCGGAGGATTTTTGTCCAAGAACAATACATAGCTGCCGCTGCGGTGCTCCGGGCGCTGGTAGGTGGCGGTATGGGCCTCGTAGTAGGCGCGCCGGGCATCCTCGCCGGTTTCGATGTCGGCGAGCACGTCCTTGAGCTGCACTTCGACGTAGGACAAATCCGCCTTGCCGTAAAGCGAGCGCCAAACCTCGTCGATCTCTGCGGGTTGGACCACGGCGGTCCCGGCGGCGGACTCCAGCATCGTTTCAAACAGCATCTGGTCGCGAATGATCTCCTGAAAACGTTCCAGGCTCACGCCCTGCGGCTGGAGGACGACCATCTCAAACTGTTTCAGCGCGCGGGGATCAAATTTTCCGGATTCCTGGTCTGTAAAAAACGGATGGCTTCTGATATACTGGTTGACGGCTTCGGGAGAAATCCGGAGTCCGGTCCGGTTAGCCTCGGCGAGAACAACCAGACGGTGCCAGGTCTGCATGGCCATGATTTCCTCCATGCGGGGTGATCGGTCGGGCAACTGGCCGGTCTGCAAAGTGTATAGAATCTGCACCGAGCGGTGCATCAGGTTGAACTCCGGCGGCGTCACCGGGCGGCCGTCGATGGTCGCTCCCATGACGCTTGTCGGTCTGCCGCCGCCGGCTTCGGGACCGAAAAAGATGAAAGAGATACCGACAATGGCCAGTGTGATAATTAACAGGAAGCGGAATTTTTGATGAAGAAAGGTAAGCATAATGGTCTTTTTACTTGTTATTCGTTCCAGATCAATGCACAACGACTATTGCAATCATGACTAGGAAAACAATTTTCGTGTCGTTGTTGGCATCTGTGGTTGTCCTCAATGCCAGCATGGCGGAGGTCGGGCAAGATAAAATCGTCCTTCGTCAGGGTGATCCGGTGGTGGGGGTGATCGAAAAAATGGACGCCAACGGCAACGTGACCATCCGTTTCGACCGCGGCACTCTGCCATTTCCCAGCGCAAACATCGCCTCGATCGTCCTGGTGGAGCGCCCGGAATTCGCTCAAGGTATGGCGGCAAATCAGGCCGGCGACCACGCCCGTGCTGTGGAAATTCTCAAACCCGTCGTGGATCGTTTCATCGGCATTCCCGAAGGCTGGTTGGCGCAGGCCTCCGCTGTCCTCGCCGAGTCACTGGCCAGCACCGGCAACACTTTTGCGGCGGAACAGCTCAGCGAACGGCTCATCGAAATTTACCGGGGCACGCCCTATCAGTTGCAGGGAACGCTCAGCAAAGCACGCATCGCTCTCGGACGCGGTCAGCACGATCAAGCCTTGCAACTGGCCGACGAAATCGCTGAAAGTGTGGAAGCGAGCGGCCCGGTCCCCGACGCCGCGACCATGTCCATCCTCGGCGATATTTTCATGATCAAAGGCATCGCGCAAAACGCCAAGGGCGACAAGGCCGCCGCCTACAAATCCTTCTTGACCGTATCCACCCTGTATTACAATCCAAAGAGCAGGGCGGATGCGGCGCAAGCCCAAGCCGAAGCCATCAAACGGGACAACCCGTCGATCTTCGTCAATTGAACCCCAACCCATTGCATTACCAGGAGTCACCGAGTCTATGAGTAACCGTTCCCCCTATCTGTTGCCGCTTTTGTTCGCGGCTTGTTTCATTTTACTGGCCTCTCATGGCCACGCCCAGGAAGAAGGCGGCGCGCCCGACAAGACCTTCGTCCAGGTATTCCTCGACGGCGGCTGGGTCATGTGGTTCCTCCTCGTCCAGTCGATCATCGTCATCGCCTTCACCATCGAGGGTTTTCTCAAGTTCCGCATGTCCAAGCTGGCCCCGCCCGCCGTCATCGCGCTTGTCCGTGACGCCCTCGCCTCCGGCAACTACGCCCAGGCGCTGAACGTCTGCCAGGCCAACCCCAGCTTCTTCTCAAAAGTCCTTACCGCCGGACTCATCCGCGTCGGCAAGGGCAAAGAAGCCGTCATGGACGCCGTCGCCGACACCGCCACCGGACTCTCAGGCACACTCAAGGCCAACCTCACCTACCTCTCCGTCGTCGGTGTCACCGCCCCCATGTTCGGTCTGCTCGGAACCGTCATCGGCATGATTCAGGCCTTCGCCACCCTTGGTAGCCAGGGCGTCGCCAACATGGGTGACCTCGCCGCCGCCATCTCCGTGGTGCTCGTCACCACCGCCGGCGGTCTGGTTGTCGCCATTCCCGCCTTCATCCTTTACTACGTCCTGCGCAACATTGCCGGCAACCTCATCACCCGCGCTGATACCGAGGTCACGCTCATGCTCGAAGACCTGCCATATGACCAGCTCCTCGGCTATCAAATCCAGGCGGAATAATCCCCTCAACCCGAAACGCGCAACCCGACCAACGAAAAGACGGACACGCCCATGAGCAAACGGATGCCGGTCGAGAAAGAAGAAGACCCCGAGTTCCAGATAGCCAGTATGGTCGATATCTTGATGACCCTGCTCATCTTCTTCGTCGCCACCGCCACCATGGAGGTCACCACCCAGATCGCGAACCTCGAACTACCCGAAGCCCCGCAGGCTGAGGACCCTGATAAGCGCGAGGGTCAGATGGTCATCAATATCGAGCGCATGACCCAGGCCATCACCATCAGCACGGTGATCATTCCGAATGTGGACGACTTGGTTCCTATGATCGAGGAGGCCCGCAAAAACTCCCAGTCCCAGGACCGCACCTTTCGCGTGTTGATCCGCGCCGACCGCAATACTCCCTACAGCAAAGTCCGCGATGTCATGCAGGCCTGCGCCAAAGCCGGTGTCCTGGATGTCATCTTTGCCACCACCAAAGGTGACGAATAGAATAGAATTGTATGCCCGCCAAACATAATAAACAACTTGTCGACGAGGGTATGGATATCGGTCTGCAGATCGCTCCGATGATCAACGTTATCATCGTCATCATCTCGGTCTTCGTCGCCACCGCCAGCTCCGGCCTGCCGGAAGCCGAGCTGGGCGTCAAAGTCCCCGGCGAGGGCACCCCCACCAATCCGGTCAACGTGCAAACCCCGATGAACATCGGCATCGAGCAGAACGGCACCGTCCGGTTCAACAACACCGTGATCGACTCCGCCGACGTCAAAGAACTCCCCGGACTGACCGCCCGTTTGACCGATATCATCAGCTCCCTCGGCAGTGACCAGCCGGTGATTATCCGTCCCCATGCCGAAACCCCGCACGAGCGTGTCATCGACGTTCTCAACGCCTGCAGCGCCGCTGGCGTTAAAAACCTCTCCTTCGGCGGCGGATAAAACACCACCCTCCGACGCCTTCTTTGGAGGGCGACGCGCTGCGGTGCCGGAATGCGGCTTGCGCGCACGCAAAAACCGTTCCGGGGAGAAGCCGCCCGTAGCCCACCCACTGCCCGGTTATCTCATCATTCCAACCGCATCCATCACCCCCAGACACCCGCGCGCATAATCCACCGGATCCGTCGCCTTCAACAACGCCGACACGATACACACCCGCCGCGCGCCATGCCCGACCAGTCCGGGCAACTTGTCCAACGTGATGCCACCGATGCAAAACACCGGCACCGGCGACGCCTCCTCCACCGCGCGTATGTCGCCCGGACCGATCGGCGTGTAGTCCGGCTTGGTCGTTGTGGGAAAAATCGGGCCGAACCCGATGTAATCCGGACTCTCGTCCCACGCCGCGCGCGCCTGGACGGGGGAATGGGTGGACTTTCCCACCAACGCCCCTGCTCCCGCCAGCTCCCGCGCGCGGGCCACCGGCATGTCAT
>CAZTYG010000035.1:9033-11642 GCA_964617445.1 uncultured Blastochloridaceae bacterium | reverse complement strand
CGGTGGTGTTGGCGCGCGGCTGGAAGTGGGCCGGTACAAGCGGAGAGCCTGGCACTTTGGCCCCGGCGTTGGCACCGTTGTTGAAAAAACTAGCAGGCTCCGAATGGTCGGGCGATGTCGATGTGAACCGGCTGGCGCGGGAGGCGGGAATGAGTCCGACCCACCTGCGCCGCCTGTTTCGTTCCGGGGTGGGATGCGGACCCAAGGAGTGGCTGGACCGGCGGCGATTGGAGCGGGCCGTTGCTTTGATGCGCGCCGGAGACCCGGCGTTGAAGGCCGTCGCCCACGAACTGGGGTTTTCTTCCGCGCCGCATTTCTGGAATTGGTTTCGCGCTCGAACTGGAATGACTCCGACGCAATGGGTGCAACGACACGGACGCGGTGGAGTTTGAGTCACTCTTGGTCCCATCAGTAGGAACAATTCGGATTTGACTATTTCTATCAGCCTTGCTTATATCAGTGGGTGCTTCAGGTGGATCCCAACGAAGTCCTCCAGGCGTTGATCGGCTTGGACCGACTGGAAAACGAGTTCAAAAAACTGGGGCCGCGCAGCGCCCGTTACGCCGAGGTGGAAAAAGAGATCGCCACCATGCGGACCAAGCTTCCGCCCTATATTTTAAACCATCACAATCGCATTCGCAGCCGTGGACGCAACAGCACCGCGCCGGTCCGCGACTGGGTCTGCCGCAGTTGCTTTATATCGGTGCCGATCGGCATGAGGAGCAAGCTGGTGACTCGCAATGACATTGTGTATTGCGAGAACTGCGGGGCGACGATTTATATTCCGACCGAAGCGGAAGAAGTGCGGCTGAAGGAGATGGAAGAGACCGCGCAGAAGGCCCAGCAGCAGGTGGCGCGCAAGGCGGCGGCAGAGGAGTCGGCGCGAAAAGCGGAAGAAGCACGTAAGCTGGCCGAGTCGAAAAAGAAAAAGCCGGTCCGCACGACGGCAAAAAAAGCGGTCAAAAAAGTCGTCAAGATCGTCAGGAAGGCGGTGAAAAAAGCCGTGAAAAAAACGGTGAAGAAGAAAGTACCCGCCAAGAAGGCGGTGAAAAAAGCCGCCCGAAAGAAGGCCTGATTCAAAAGGCTGACGGGGTGGTTACATTTTGGAGTGCGGCGTCGCCGGGCTATCGCCCTCGGCCGCCGTGGTTTGTAGTGGCAGCGCGGGCGATGGCGCAAATGAGGTGGCTGAAGATGAGGCTGTGCAGGGGATAGATGCCATACCAATAGAGAAACCCGCCGAGGCCGTCGGGTTGAAAGATGGCGGTTTGCACCAACCGGGTGCCGTTGCCGTCGGCAATGGCTTCCCACTGGAGCCACGCGCGGCCGGGCACTTTCATTTCGGCGCGCAGACGCAGCAGCCGTCCGGTCTCGACGGCCTCGACCCGCCAAAAGTCGAGAGCCTCGCCGGGGAGGAGTTCGACGGGGTGGCGGCGTCCGCGACGGAGGCCGGGGCCGCCTAGGAGTTTGTCGATCCAGCCGCGCACGGTCCATGCCCAGGTCCAGACCAGCCAGCCGCGCTCGCCGCCGAGCGAGCAATAGGTTTGGTGGACGTGTTCCGGCGGCGCGGCGACGTTGCAGGTGCGGATTTCCCGGACGGTGCCTTCCCAGTCCACCAATTCCGCGGCGGGGGACTCGGAGAGAGAGCCTGTCCAGCGGGTTTCGACAATGCCGGCGTCGATTTTTTGCAGGGCGAGTTCGACTGCGCGGGTGTAGGGGATGGGTTCAATCGTGGGAAATTCACGGGCGGCGCGGGAGGTGTCGCCGACAACGGGGAGGAGGATGCCGTCGACCAGCGGACCGGCGAGGCGGTTGGATACGGGAGTGACGAGTCCGACCCAGCGGGAGGCGAGCCATGGTGCGAGGACGGGGACGGGATAAATGCGGCGACGAAGGCCGCGGACGGCGGCGTATTCGAGCATCATGTCGCGAAAAGTGAGGGAGGGAGCCCCGACCTCGATGATGCCAAGGGGCGGGTGTTCGAGAGCGGCGAGGAGATAGGCGAGAATATCGCGCACGGCGACGGGCTGGACCTGATTGTCGATCCACCTGGGGGCGATCATGACGGGGAGGCGTTCGGTGAGGTAACGAACCATCTCGAAGGAGGCGGAGCCGGAGCCGATGATGGGGCCGGCGCGAAATTCGGTGACGGGCAGCGTGTCACGCAGAATGGCACCCACCTCCGCGCGGCTGCGGAGGTGGGCGGAGACACGGTCGCCTGCGGGGAGCAGACCGCCCAGGTAAATGGTGAGGGGGATGGATGCGGCCGCGGTGGTGAAGTTTTCGGCGGCCCGGCGGTCGAGCCGGGCGTAGTCCGCTCCGGTGTGTAACGAGTGGACGAGATAGAACGCGGCGTCGATGCCGTCGCAGGCGCGGTGCAGGGCGGCGGGATCGAGAAGGTCGCCACCGAGGACCTCGACATCCCCGGCCCATGGTCGTCCGGTGACGCGGCGCGGGTCGCGGACCAGGACCCGGATGCGGTGGCCGCGTTGGAGGAGGCGGGGGATGAGTCGGCCACCGATATATCCGGTGGCGCCGGTGACGAGAATCCGCATAGGCACATGGTAACACGAATAGGGGATTGTGCGTTGCCCGATAGAAAAGGCCGGGCA
>CAZTYG010000035.1:0-9023 GCA_964617445.1 uncultured Blastochloridaceae bacterium | reverse complement strand
TGGCGGCATGACGTGGATGGAACGATGGAAGGTGCTGGCAGTGTGGAAAAAGGCGGCGCTGGTGTTGCTGATCGTCGCATTGGGGTCGGCGGTAGTGCTTTCAGTGAAGCCAGTTTATCGTTATGCCAAGGCGTGGCGGGCGGTGTCGTTGGTGGAGCAGGCGATCGCCGACCAGCGGCGCGGGGACGAGGCCGGGGCCTTGCGCAAGGCGCGCGCTGCCTACCAATTGGCGCCGTATCATCCGGGAGTGGTCCGGGGAATGGCGCGATTGTACGAAGGCGTGCATGTGCTGCGGGCCGATGAGTTCTGGCGGTTGCTGGAAAACCATCCGCAAGTGGGTGTGGAGGACCGGGTGGCATATGCTGATTATTTGTTGCGGCATGGTTTCATGGACAGGGCCGGACCGCTGATCATGGGGTTGTTGGAGTTGGATCCGCCACCGCGCGGGGTAAGGCGGCTGGAAGGTTTGTATTATGCCAGGATCGGGAACCATGAGCGGGCGGAGCGGGCGTTGCGCCGGGCGCTGGAGGAGGAGCCGGACGCGGAGACCCGACTGGCGCTGGCGCGTGTGCTGCTGGCCGCCGGGGGAGGGCGCGAGGCGGTGGACCTGCTGTTCGAGTCGGCACAGGAACTTGACAATGGATTGGAGGCATTACGGCAGCTTGCGGGAATGGTGCAGCTGGGGCAGGACGACATTCGCAGGGTGTTGACGATGTTGCGTGATCATGCCGATCCGAAGGCGGCGCTGCTGGCATGGGAGCTGGAGATGCGGCTGGACCCGACAGCCTCCGAACAGATTCTGCTCCGCGCCATGGAGCGGGCGCAAGCCCAGCCAGTGACCGAAAAGCTGGAGACGGGACGCTGGTTCAACCAGCGCAAGCAGCCGGGAAAAACACTGGAGTTGATCGGTGAGGAGGCGGCGATGGCGCGGCGCGACGCGTTTCTGGTGCGGGCGGACGCGATGGCTTTGGAGAACCGCTGGGCGGAACTGGACGAATGGCTGGCGCGGCGCAATGTGCCGCTGGAGCCGGTGGTGGTGCACGCGTTCCGGGCGCGGGTGGCGGTGGCGATGGAGAACGAGCCGGCGGCAGCGGCGCACTGGGCGCGGGCGTTGCAGGAGGCGGCGCGGCAGCCGGATTATTTATGGTTCATGGCGGGTTACGCGGAGAAGCTGGGACGGGTGGAATTGGCGGCGGCGTGTTACCAACGCTTGGCGGGTATGACGGATCATGCCCGCACCGCCTATTTAGCGTGGCTGCGTTTGTTGGAGAGAGAGAATCTGACGCGTGACATGCACATGCTATTGCAGCACATGGCGTCGCGATATCCGAACGACGCGGTGGTGTTGAACGACTTCGCCCACGTCAGCCTGTTGCTGGGGAGTGACACGGTGGACGCGTTGAAGATCGGCGAGAGCCTGGTGCGCGAGCAGCCGCAGGTGGCCGCGTCGCGGGTGACGCTGGCGCTGGGTTTGGTGCGGACCGGGAAAGGGCAGGAGGCGTGGGCGCTATTTCAGGGGTTCCCGGAAAAGGAACGCTGGCAATCAGGCTGGCGGGTGGTGGGCGCGCTGGCGGCGGATGCCGCCGGGGAAAAGGAAGCCGCGCGGGAGCTGGTGGAGGGCCTGCGCCTGGACAACCTCAAACCCGAGGAGCGCGCGCTGTTGCGTGCGGCGGGGCTGGAATAAACGATTAACGCCGCCCGCGCAGGTATTCGGTGGGGATATGGATTTGGGAGGTGGTGCGCCGGGCGCGGCGGCGGTTTTCCCGGCTTACGATCTTTTCGATGTCTTCCATGCCAAAGGGTTTGTGCAACATGTGGAAGGAGGCGTCTTTGAATTCGGCGGCAAATTCGTTGAACTGGACCGGCGGGTGGCCACTTATGAGCACGATTTTGGCGTAAGGGGAGCCGGCGAATCCTTTCATGATCCGATAGGCGCGGCGCATGAAGTTGATGCCGTCGATCTCGGGCATATTGTAATCCACCAGGATGAGCGAGGGTTTACTGCCTTCCTCAAGGGCGGTGAGCGCCAGTCCGGGTGTTTGGAAGGATTCCGTTTTGAAACTCATGGCGTGGAGCATCTGGGTGACCGATTTGAGCACCATGTCGTCGTCATCAATCACGTAGGCCAACGGCAGAATTCCTTCGGTGCGCAGGACGTTGGTGGTGCGCACGCTGCGTTGGGGATGTGCGGCGGCGACGTGCGAGTTGTGGAACTGGCGGGCGGGCCACAGGAAGTGGACACGGGTGCCCTCGCCGGGGGTGGATTCGACCCGGATATCGCCGTGGTGCTGTTTCATGACTTCCCGTGCCATGGACAATCCGAGGCCGGTGCCGGAGCCTTTTTGCTTGGTGGTGAAAAAGGGGTCGAAGATGTGTTTCAGGACCTTGGGGGTCATGCCGGAGCCATGGTCGGCGATGGTGATACCCGTGAACTCGCCGTCGTTGGCGGGTTCGATATGAATGGCCCCGCCGTCGGGCATGGCGTCACGGGCGTTGTTGAGGACATTGAGCAGGCATTGGCCGAGCGCGGCCTGGCTGCCGATGAAAACCATGGGTTCGGTATCGGGGAGGCCGCCGTGTTCGGCGGGAAGGAGTGAGGGATCGACATGAACGGGGTGGCGGGAGCCGTAGCTGATGCGTGCCAGGCATCCGACCTCGCGCACCAGTTCGCGTAGGTCCAGGGGTTCCAAGGCGAGGCTTTGACGGCGGGAGAAGCCGAGCAGGGTGGCGGTCATGGCCGACCCATTGGTGCAGGCTTGGGTGATTTGTTCGAGCGAGAATTGGAGCATTTCCGCCGTGCGCTTGGAGGGCGGGGTGGAGAGGAGGAATTCGACATGGCCGCGGATGACCATCATAAGGTTGTTAAAGTCGTGGGCGACCCCGCTGGCGAGCGCTCCGACGCTCTCCAGGCGGCGTTTGTTCATCGCATCCTCCTGCAGGCCGATCCATTCGGTGACCTCGGTGAGGGAGAAATAGAACAGGTGCTCCCGGCCGCCTTCGGAGTCGAGGGTCTTGCGCTGAAGTTTAACCGAGAAGGCGCAGTGCACGGGGTCGTGGATTTCCAGGATGGGCAGGGTGGTCTCGTTCTCCTCATCGCCAAGCTCCTCGAAAACTTTGCGCAGGTAGTCGGAGACGATGTCGGGCAGGTGATCCCAGGCAACGGGTTGCTCCTCCGGCAGGACCACCGGCATGCCCAGCAGTCTTTTGCTGTGGCTGTTGGAGTAGGGAATGGTAAAGACTCCGTCCTTGTCGGCCCGGATCAGAAACTCGGCGGGCGCTTCGATGGAGGCGCGAAAACTGTCGAGCATTTCCTGCTTGATCATCGCCCCACCATAGGCCGCCAATGTCGCGAGGCAATCCCGGTGAGGGGGATGTTTGGGGTCGATGCCGTCGGCGCCGCCGCTATGGTGGCCGTGATGAATGTGAAGAAGGGTCAACGCTGGATGAGCACGGCGGAGCCGGAGCTGGGGCCGGGGATCGTGGAGGAGGCCGACCGGCGACGGGTCCGGTTGCGCTTTCCGGCGTCGGACGAGACGCGGGTGTACGCGCTGGAATCGGCGCCAATCCAACGAATGATGTTTCGCCCGGGGGACAAAGTGGGGACGGTCTCCGGCATGGCACAGGTGGAGGCCGTGCGTGAACAGGACGGCTTGTGGTATTACCTGTGCGGAGGTGGGGAAGTCTGCGAGTCGGAGGTGACGGCGGACAACAACCTTTCCACCGCCGACCGCCGTTTGTTGGACGGACGGACCGACCCGTGCGCGCTGGCCGCGCTCAGACGCTCGGCCTGGGACCACCGCGCGCGAATTCAAAAACATCCGGCGCACGGTTATTTGGGCGCGAGGATCGATTTGATCCCACACCAGCTGTATATCGCCCGCGAGCTGGCGGAGCGCAGGCGTCCGCGGGCGCTGTTGGCGGATGAGGTGGGACTGGGCAAAACCATCGAGGCCTGTCTGGTGCTGCACCGGCTGGTAGTTCGGGGACGGGCCGGACGTGTCCTCATCTTGGTGCCCGATGCGTTGGTCCACCAGTGGTTTGTGGAGTTGTACCGCCGCTTCCATCTGACCTGCGCCATCTTCGACGAGGCCCGTTGCGCCGGGGCCGGCGTGGGCAATGCTTTTTTGGACGAGCACCTGGTGCTGGCGGGGGTGTCATTGTTCCAAGGTCACCCGGAACGGGTGGGACAGGCACTGGAGGCGGACTGGGGGATGGTCATTGTCGATGAGGCACATCACCTGAGGTGGTCGCTACCGCCGGGCAAGTCATCGGAGGAGTATCTGTTGGTGGAGGCTCTCGCCCGGAAGAGTCCGGGGCTGTTGCTGCTCACCGGGACACCGGAGCAGTTCGGGCTGGAGGGGCACTTCGCGCGTCTGCGGTTGATCGATCCGGAGCGTTATCCCGATCTGGACGCTTTTCGTGCCGAGGCGGACACCTATCATCGAACCGCATCCAAGATGGAGGGGTTACTGGGCGGCGGGCAGGAGGCCGAGGAGAGGGCGCGCGAGCTGCTGGACCGGCATGGGACGGGGCGTGCGGTATATCGTAACACCCGCGCGGCGGTGCGCGGCTTTCCCAAGCGCAAGTTGCATCCCGCACCGCTGGAACCTGCCGTTGAGGATGCCGAGTCCGGCTGTCGGGCGCGGGATGAGGCCGCCTGCGAGCTGGGTGCGGCGGAGCGACCCGCACGGGAGTGCGATTCCGGGGACCCGCGGGTGGAATGGCTGGTGGGGCTGCTCCAAAAGCATCCGGAGGAAAAATTTCTGCTTATCTGCCGTTATCGGGAGCGCGCGGAGGCGTTGTATGAGGCGGTGAAGCAGAAAATCAATTTGGATATGACAGTATTTCATGAGGACCAGACATTGGTGCAACGCGACCGCAATGCGGCGTGGTTCGCCAAGCCGGGTGTGGAGGGGGCGCGGTTGCTGATCTGTTCGGAGATCGGCAGCGAGGGTCGCAATTTCCAGTTCGCCCACCACCTGGTGCTCTTCGACCTGCCCGCCGACCCCGAGCTGCTGGAACAACGGATTGGCAGGCTGGACCGGATCGGCCAGCGGGAAACCATTCATATCCATGTGCCGTATTTCAAGACTACGGCCGGTGAACTGCTATTCCGCTGGTTCGCGGACGGGGTGGACGCGTTCGCCCGTCCAGTGCGGGGCGGCGCGGTCATGCTGGAAAAATTCCTGCCCGAGCTGCGGCGGTTGGCGACTGGAGCATGGAATGAGAAGAAAGTGGCGGCGTTGGTGGATGCCTCTGTGGTGTTTCGAGGCAAGTTGGAGGCAAAACTCGAGAAGGGGCGCGACCGACTGTTGGAGTGGCACTCCTGTCGTCCGGCGGTGGTGGCATCGGTCATCAAGGAGATGCGGACAATGGACCAGAGCCGCGACCTGGATGCGTTTTTGTTGGCGGCATTCGATCACTTCGGCGTGCATGTGGAGAAACTCGGCGGCGGCGACGGGGAGCGGACATGGCTGTTGATGCCGGGCCACACCATGTCCGCGGAACTGGCGGGCATTCCGCCGGAAGGAAAAATCGTGACATTGGATCGTGCGACCGCGCTGGACCGCGACGAAGTGGAATTTTTGAGTTGGGACCACCCGTTGGTGACGGCGGTGACCGATCTGCTGCTCGGTTCCGAGGCGGGCAACGCGTCGTTCACTGTGGCGCGGGATGTGGAGGGATTGGAGCCGGGGATTTATGGGGAGTTTGTGTTTGTCCTTGAGCCGCGCTGTCCGGCGCGGCTGGAGCCGGGGCGTTTTCTGCCGCCGACGCCCCTGTGCGTCGTGGTCGATGCGCATGGCCGGACGCTGGACGAGGAAACAACAGATGCTTTGGAGCGGGCGGCGGTGACCGACGCTCCGCGCCATGCCTTGAGCGGGCAGTCGGCGGCGCTGGGTTCGCTGATGGAGTCATGGACGGAGCCCGCACGCGAAAAGGTGGAGACGATGGCGGGAAGTTTGCGCGCGGACGCTCTGAAGCAAATGGATGCGGACTATGCTGCGGAGATCGACCGGTTGCATGCCCTTGCCCGGCGGAGTGGCAGGCCGGTGGACCAGGCTGAGGCCGCCGCACTGGAGGAGGAACGCGGCGGCTTGCGCGAGGCGATTGCGGGCGCGGCACCGCGGTTGGACGCGATCCGGTTGGTGCGAATCACGGATCGCTGAGAGGTCGATCCCTCCCACCTACGTAGTTCCATCAGCTTTTGGGCCGTTGATACACCTTTTGTAGAATCTCCTCGATCTGGGGTTCGTGAACCCGCAATTCTCGGATGGCGATCCGTGAGGATAGCGCCTGGATCAGTGAGGGGGCACTGATCAAGGACCTCTCGAAGCGCAGCCAGCTTTTGTTCGCCTCGGTCTTGAATACTTCCACCCCGGGAAGGTTCAGGGTCGGCAATTCGGATTCGTGTTCGACTTCGATCACCCTGCAGGGAGCCAGACGCTCCATCAGTCCGGTTAACGGACCATCTTCCACCACGATGCCGTGATTGATGATGACGAGCCGCTGGCAGAGTTTTTCGACGTCATCCAGATCATGCGTCGTTAGCAGCACCGTGGTTTTCTTGACCCGGTTGAGCTCGAGAATGAAATCACGGATGCGTTGCTTGGCTTCGACGTCGAGGCCGATGGTCGGTTCGTCGAGAAAAAGAATATCCGGGCTGTGGAGAAGGGCGGCTGCCACCTCGCCCCGCATCCGCTGGCCGAGAGAGAGGGAGCGCACGGGACTGTCGAGGATTTCCCGGAGTCCGAGGGATTCCTCCAGCCATCCGTGATTGGCGCGGTAGGTTTCTTCGGGAATCTGGTAGATGCGGCGCAGGAGTTCGAAGGATTCGCCCAAGCGGAGATCCCAATAAAGTTGGGAGCGCTGGCCGAACACCACCCCGATCCGGCTGGCCAGGGCCTGTCGATCCCGCCATGGGGAGAGTCCGTCCACCCGGACTTCCCCGGAACTGGGAAGGAGAATGCCGCAGAGCATTTTGATGGTGGTGCTTTTACCGGCACCGTTCGGCCCGAGGTAAGCGACCGTCTCCCCCTTTTCAATGGAAAGGTTGATACGGTCCACCGCCAGAATGGTTTTCTTTCTTGGAAAGAAGAGAGAACGGACAGCGGCACGGATACCAGCGGCTTTTTCAGTCACGGTGTATTCTTTGACAAGGTCGATGGTTTGGATCAGGGACATATGGGTTTCTTGTGAATTCAATGGTTATGAGCCGGTGCTTTCGTATTTTTTCAACCCGTAACGAAAAACGCGGATGCCAATCCAGAAAACAAAGAGCCCGATCAGGGGTGTGGCCATGGACACTCCCAAAGGAAGCGGTCGTGGTGTATCGACCTGCAGCCAATCGGCGGCGGGATAGAAACTGATAAAGGCGATTGGAATGAGAAGACTGAACACCCATTGGAGCAACCACGGATAGAACGAGAGAGGATAGAGGCTGCCGCGTTGTTGGATATCGAGCATCAGCCCGTTCAGGGCACCGCTGCGCAGGGTCCAAAACGCCAGACTGTTGACGACCAAGTAGAGTCCGGCTCGAAGAAGCATCGCGCCGAACACCGTGACCAGCAGAAGCAGCACGTTCGGCAGGGTCCATGCGATATTCACATGAAGACAACCATATCCGAAGATGATGATGCCGGGGATCAGATCGATCGCGCCGATGAGATTCACCACCCGGGTCAATAATTGGTAAAGAACATCCATGGGGCGGACAATCATACGGTCGAAACCGCCATTGTTGACCATCCACTCGATCTGCCAGGTCGGAATGAAAAAAATCACCTGCAAGCCGTGACTGAGCAGTGCCAGGCCGTAAAGAAAGGCCATTTCCGGGAAGGTCCACCCGGAGAGCGGTTGGAATCGAGTGGCGAGAACATGCAGCATCCAGATCCCAGAGAAATACTGGATGGGAATCATCAGGCCCCAACTCAGAAGGAAAGCGGGATATTCAAGCTGGCGCTGAAGGGAGAGGCGGGCGCTGAACCAGGCCACACCGAGATAATGAGAAAAAGTCCGGTTCATGGTCGTGGATTATCCTCCTTGGATCAGCACTTTGCGGCGGGCCCTGCTCCAGATGACGAGCAATAAACCGGACAACAGCACGACCCAGAACGCCTGCAATCCCAGAATGCGCAGGGCATCCAAGCCGGTGGTTTTGCCGATGAAAATGCCAAGAGACCCCTGGTAAGTGTAAACAAAGGGCAGCCAGTCGCAGATACGGGAAAACCACTCGGGGAAAAACCAAAGAGGCACGAAACTACCGGACAGAATACCGACCAGCGCATTCTTCACCATGTTCAACTGCCCGAGTTCCACCGTCCAGAAAGCAGTCATCGCCACCAAGGCCGTCAACAGCCAGAGGATCAAATAGGCCAGAACACAGGCCGGAAGAAAGAACAGGAAAGCCTCAAGCGAGGCGGGCAGCAAGGTGCCGGCCATCAAGTATCCACATACCAACACGGGAAGGCCTTTGGTGAGGAGGGATGAGATGGATTGGCCGACGTCTTCCGCCAGCCAGAGCAGCATGGGTTCCACCGGGCGGAGGAGGTCGGTGCTGATTTGGCCCTGCATCACGCGATCGCGTATGGTGTCGGCCACCCCGGCGGTCAGTACGATTCCCAACAAAGCTGAAATTACAGCGTAAACCAGCATCTGGGGAAGGGCCAGGCCTTCGACCGTGAGGTCTCCCCGGAACGCGGTCCTCCAGATGAAAAGGGTGGAAGTCATCAGAATGAGCTGACCCGCGATCGATGTGAACACCTCGAACCGGTAAGCCATGGACATCAGAATCCGGATGCGGGCCACGAAAAAATAAGGTTCGGTGGCGGTGCGCATGTCCTGAAGCTGCATCATGGAGGCCGGGATGATAGGTCAAGAGCGAGGAAAAACGGTAATGAAAATATTCATTGAAAAAGCACGTGCGGTCTCCTTGGACTATCAAGCCCGAGGGGCCCGTGCATAATCAGACAGCGCTTCCACCCTGGTGTTCCTCACAAGGAACCTCTGCTCGATGGCATTGGTTG
>CAZTYG010000034.1:7048-11792 GCA_964617445.1 uncultured Blastochloridaceae bacterium | reverse complement strand
AGTTTTTTCAACAACGGTGCCAACGCCGGGGCCAAAGTGCCAGGCTCTCCGCTTCTACCGGCCCACTTCCACCCGCGCGCCAACACCACCGGGAAATACGCCGCGAACCAACCCATCAATGCCGCGCGACCCACCAGCGCCACATGCCTTCCGCCGTCTCCGGAACAATCCGGCCTTGCCCCGTCGAACCGCAGCCGCGACGACGAGGGCTGCAACCAACGCGGGATCACCCGGGTCAGCTCCGCTCCGGCCCTGCGCAACGGGTCGGCCGCAGCACCGTGAAGCACCAACGGCTCGCCGGCCTCCAACACCGGCAGACCATCGTGTGCCCGCAAGTGGAATCGGATCGACCACAAGTGCGTGCCCTCGTCCATTTCATGTCGCCGCGCAAAGGGTGGCAGGCACATCCAATCCCCCGGACTTCCCTCCACCTCGTATTGCCGATCACCCACACGTTGAGCGACCCTCACCTTCCCCCGCCGCACATGCCAAACCGTCCACGGCGCATCCTCCAATTCCATTCGCAGCGCCCCCTCCAGCACCGGCTCATCATAAAAATACTCCATTTCCGCTTCCAACCCGGCCAGCGGCTCCACGATCCAACCCGTGCCCATACAAGTCATGTTCGATTTTTATAACTGTTTTTCTCTTATTTGTAATCATGTATATTCGACTTCTATAAGAATGTTGGGAGGATGAACTGATGAACCCAACCCCAGCACACTCCCCCTTGCCATCCCAAGTCTCCGGCGTGGTCCCCGCCTATGCCCAAAGCGCCGACTTCGGCCCCCCACGCAGTGAAGTGGGGATCGGCTGCCTGATGCCATGGATCGGCAAACTTTATATTCTCAACTACGTTTCCCACCGCCGCAATACCGGGACCGGCACCGGCCTGCGGGTAATCGACGGCGACACCTACCAGATGACCCGCCACCCGGCGGCGGTCGATGGCACCTATGCCAACCGCTTCGTCCACTCCCCGTCCAGCCAGCTCATTATAGGCCCCCACCTCATCGACACCTCCCATAACGTCCGCACTGTGGAGTCGCTGGTGGACATTCGCCTCTGCGGCACCGCCGCCCACCTCGCCGATCCCGCCAACCTCGTTTACATGCTTGGCATGGAGGGCGAACTCTTCGAACTCAACGTTCACACGCTCGAAACACGACTGCTCTTCGACCTCACCCGCGAACTCGACACCCCGGGCGAAACGGGCTGCCACTTCAAGGACTGTTACTCCGCCCATGGCCGTCTGGTCATCGCCAACAACGACTACGCGGAACCCGATTTTCTCGGCACCCAAAGCGAGGGCACCCTGGCGGAATACGACGGGGTCTCCTGGAAAGTGCTCGAGCGTAAACCCTTTGTCGCCGTCAACGGCCTGGGCCACTTCGGCCACACCATCTTCGCCAGCGGTTGGGACCGCGCCTCGGCGATCCTGAAAGTTTACACCCGTGCCGACAACACTTGGACCACCTATCGTCTGCCCAAGGCCTCCCACACCCACGACCACAAGTGGCAGACCGAATGGCCCCGTATCCGCTCCATCGAACATGAACGCCTGCTCATGGACCTCCACGGCATGTTCTACGAACTCTCCCCATGGGCCTACGGCAATCGCATTTGGGGTGTCCGTCCCATCTCCTCCCACCTGTGGGTCCACGGCGACTTTTGCAACTGGAAAGGCATGTTGGTCATCGGCTCCGACAACGCCAGCCACGACGGCGGCGGCAACTTTCAGTGCGCCGAACCCCAGTCCGGCCTGTGGATGGGCCGCACCGACGACCTGTGGAAACTCGGCAAAGCCGCCGGCTGGGGCGGCCCTTGGTGGGAGTCCCCGGTCCGCGCCGGCGTGCCCTCCGATCCATACCTGCTCACCGGCTTCGACCAAAAATGCCTCCACCTCACCCACGACCACTCCGGGCAGATCACCTTCGAACTCCAACTCGACTTCCTCGGCACGGGCGACTTTCGCACCTTGCGGAAAATCGACGTGCCCGCCGGAGGCTACGAGGCCTTTGCTTTCCCCCCCGGCCTCTCCGCCCACTGGTTGCGCCTGACCGCTTCCGCCGATTGCGCCGCCACCGCCCAACTCCACTACACCTGAATGTTCACCGCCACCGGGCAATGATCCGAGCCGGTCACCTCCGGTAGAATCCACGCATTTTGCAACGCCGGGCGCAGTGCGGTCGAAACCAGGAAATAATCAATCCGCCAGCCCACATTGCGCGCGCGCGCTCCGGCCCGGTAACTCCACCAACTATAATGCCCCGGCCCCTTTTCAAACTCCCGGAACGTGTCCACAAACCCCGCGTCCAACAACGCTGAAAATCCCTCCCGCTCCTCCATCGTAAAGCCCGCCGTGCGCTCGTTTTCCTTCGGCCGGGCGATGTCGATCTCCCGGTGCGCCACATTAAAATCCCCGCAGGCCGCCACCGGCTTTTTGCGCGCCAGCCCGGCCACATATTTCCGAAACGCCGGGTCCCATTCCCGCTGCCGGTATGCCAGTCGACGCAACCCGTCCTGCGAATTGGGCGTATAGACATTGACCAAATAAAAATCCGCAAACTCCAGCGTGATCACCCGCCCCTCCTGATCCAGCGCGTCGATCCCCATGCCGCACCCCACTGCCAGCGGCGGCACCGACGTCAACACCGCCGTCCCGGAATACCCCGGCTTCAGCGCCGGATTCCAATACATCTCATCCCCCTTGGGCAACACATCGGCCATACCCGCCTGTTCCTGCCGCGCCTTCACCTCCTGCAAGCACAACACCTCCGGCAGCTCCCTGCGGAAAAAATCCAGAAACCCCTTCTTCTGCACCGCACGAATTCCATTCACATTCCACGACATCAACTTCATTCCCCAACCATGCACCGACCCCCGCCCGGCGCAACCGGGTATCTTGTTGAAATCCCTTCGAGGCCGTCCTTCGCGCCAGTGCGGGAATTGGACTTGCCACCGACCCCCTCACCCCCGGCGGCAGGGACGCCGCCGCCACAGCAGCCACCCTTGTCGTTATGCGGTGTCGGCAATTTCCTGGATCAGCCGGAGGGTGGCTGCCACGTGGCTGGTGAGAGGGTGTTGGCGGGCGGTTGCGCGGGCGGCGTCCCCGATTTTTCCGGCCAGTTCGGGGTCGGTGCAGGCGAGGCAATAGGCGGCCATTTCACCGATTTCACGGGCGTCGGGGACAAGAAAGCCGTTTTTGCCGCTGACGATGATTTGTGCGGCGCCGTTGTCGTTGGTGGTGATGACAGGAAGGCCGGCGGCCATGGCTTCGAGGGTGACGTTGGCGAAGGGGTCGTAGAGAGTGGGAAATAGAAAGATGTCGGCGGCGGCGTAAAGATCGGGCATGGAGCAGGGCGGAGGCTCGTCGATGATGACCAGTCTGGCCCGCGGACGCAGGCGATTCTCCACCAGCCGTGCGGGCAGGTGGCCTTTGCGCTCGGCACCGGCACCCACCAGCAGCACAATTTTCTCATTCTCCGCCCATCCCAGCGCCGACCGGCCGCGGGCACGGTCGCCGGAGGAAAAACGGTCGAAGTCCACGCCGTTGGTGATGATATGGATGCGGCTTTCGGGAAAGTCGAAGTGGCCGAGAATGTTGGCTTTGACCAGCGCGGAGTTGGCGATGATGGCGCGGGAGTTTTCAGGGTGAAAGGTAGTGCGTTCGAGGTCGAGCTGGACGATGTGTTTGGGGTTGGCGGCGGATTGGAGGCGTGCCCACCAGCCGCCGTGGATGGCGCGGCGGCGGAGCCATTCGCGGTGAACGCCGTCACCGGCGCGGTAGATGTCGGAACGTATGCCGCGTTCGAGGCTGAAGACGAAAGTGCCGGGGTTTTGATGGAGGTGGAGATTGACCGAATCGGCGAAGGCTTTCGGTCGCAGCGGCGCCGGGCCGCGGTGGCCGAGGGCGGTGATCTGATCAAACGAGTGGTCGTCCTCCCGCCATCTTTCACACACAAGGTGGCAGTGGTGACCCAGCGGCCGGAGGGCGGCAGCGAGGCGTTGGAGATAGTTTTCGGCCCCGCCGGTGGCCGACCAGTTGCGGCGGATGAACGTGATGTTCAAGGGGAGCCGAATTCTTCCAGGGCCCGGATCAGGGTGGAGGTTTGCACGGGTTTGTAGAACACGCGGTCCACACCGGCCCGCAACGCCTCCTGGCCGGTCTCCGGATCGATGCAGCCGGTTAGCATGAAGACCGGGGCGGTGGAGTGCTTTTTGAGGTGGCGGGTGACTTCGGCGCCGTTCATGCCGTGCATGAAAAAATCGACGATGGCGAGGCGGTAGGGAATGTCGGACAATGCACTGATGGCTTCCTCTCCACTGGGGAAAGAGACGACATCCCAGCCATGGTGGCCAAGAATGAGTTCCAACGACTGGCGGACGAGACGATCGTCCTCGACGAGCAGGATGCGCATGAGGCAGGAGGATGGCTTGCCTTCACCCATGGAAATCAATCCCCGATCAGGCGCTTTTCCCATGCCCGCTCGGCGTCCATGACCCGTTGCAGAAAGGCCTCCTCGCTGGCGGGGGCCGGAATGGCCGCCGGATCGAGGGGCAGGAGGATATCGAAGCAGGCGCCGCCGAGTTCCGAGGAACCTACGGAAATGGTCCCGGAGTGGTGGTGGACAAGGAAGAAGGCGGCGAGGAGGTTGAGACCATATTGGCCGGGATCACCGCCACGGGTGAAGAAGGGATCGAAGAGGCAGGTGACATTGGCGGGGCTCAGGCCGGGGCCGCT
>CAZTYG010000034.1:0-7038 GCA_964617445.1 uncultured Blastochloridaceae bacterium | reverse complement strand
GTACTGCACGCAGAATTCACGCTGAGCACACTCGCGCTTCAGCGAGAAGGCGTATCGCGGTTTCGCCCAGGATGGCTGACGCGCAGAGCGCACGACAGCGATGCGGATGCGAACGCCGTCCCAACCGGCGGTGGCTTTCCCTGACTCCATGGATACGTTCACCCGGCCGCCGGGGGTGACGTTGGCGGCCTCGTCGGCGAGGAGCAGGTCGAAGAGCCGGTCAATCATGCGGGCGCTGGCGGCAATAGCCGGAATCTTTGCGGGCGGGAAAGATTCGACGGTGACCGAACGTTTGTTAAACTCCGTTGCCAGACGTTGGATGGCGGCGGTCATACGGGCGGGAATCTCGACGGTATCCCCGTCAGGAGCGGGTGCGCGCGCGGGGATGTCCTGAACTTCTTTGAGCAGGTCCAGAACCTTGTTCATGGACTGTTGGACGGTAGCGTAGAACTGGGTCCAATAGTCCGGATTGCGCAGGTGGGCGAGGTCGATGTTCTCGCTCTGGAGTTTGAGAGGGGCGAGGTCGAGAAAGGTTTTGACGGCGGTGAGGGCGTTGCGCATGTGGTGGTTGAGGCCGGCGGCGAAGATGCCAAGGCTGATGAGTCGGTCGGTCATCATCAAGCGCTGGAGGGCGGAGAGCTTCTCGCGCATGAGTTGGTCGCGCTCGTGCTGAAGAATGTACAATTCCATGGCCTGGCGGATGCTGATTTCCAGTTCGGCGGAGTTCCAGGGTTTGTGGATGTATTTGTAGATGGCGCCGGAGTTGATGGAGGCGATGGCGGCGTCCAGATCGGAGTAGGCGGTGGTGAGGATACGAACGGTGCGGGGACGGATGGCACGCACCCGGCTGAGCAGGTCGGTGCCGGAAGCGCCGGGCATGCGCTGGTCGGACATGACGATGCCGTAGGCGTCGGGATTCTTTTGGAATTTCTCCAGCCCCTCCTCGCCGGAGGCGGCGGTGTCGATGTCAAAGGTGTCCTCAAGCAGGGATTGGAATTGGCGGGTGTTCGCCGTGACGTCATCGGCGTAAAGGACGCGGTATTTGCGGTAGTCGTAGGGGATGCTCATGATGGGGGTGATGTGGGGTTGTTATTATTGCAGACCGGGAAGGAAAGATCAAACCGGCACCAGGAGCCCTCCTCGCTTTCGACGCGGATGACGCCCCGGTGCTGCTCAACTATCCGATGGCAGATGCTAAGCCCCAAACCCACCCCTTGTCCAACTTTCTTGGTGGTGTAAAACGCATCGAATATGCGGGTCAGGCGGTCGGGCGCAATGCCCGCGCCGTTATCCTGGACACGGATATTCACACGCCCATTTTCGGCGGCGGCGTGGATGCGGATTTCCGGATGCTGCCTGCAGGAGTCCCGCAAGCTGTCGGCGGCGTTCTGGATGAGGTTGATCAAAAGGTGGACAAGCTGGGTCTGGTTGCCAGGAATGGGGGGCAGCGGGGGGACGTCCAGATGGAGGGTGATCTCGGAGGGGTTAATCTGGACGAAACGAATGGCGGTCTCAATGACGGCGGCCGGATCGACGGGGGCGAAACGGGAGGTGTCTGGGTGGGTGAATTCACGCAGACTGGAAATGATGCTGATGACGCGCTGGACACCATCGTGAAGGTCCTGAAGGGGGCCTTCGAGGCGGGCGGGATCGGGCGGAGGAGCGGCATGGAGGCGTTTTTTAAGGACGTGCAGGGCGGTGCCGGCGAAGTTGAGGGGGTTGTTGATCTCGTGAAGCAGGCCGGCGCTGAGCTGACCGAGGGTGGCCATTTTAGCCTGCTGGACCATCTGAACCTCGGTTTGTTTGATCTGCTCCAGGGCGTCCTCGAGCCGGGCGGTTTTATCCTCCAGGTGCAGCTGCAGGTCACGGGCGGCCGCCAAGTTGCGGCAGCGGGCGAGCAACTCGGTGGAGGAAAAGGGCTTCGTGAGAAAATCGGTGGCGCCTGCCTCCAGTGCCTGGAACTTGGACTCCTCGTCGGCACGTGCGGTGAGAATAATGATGGGGACGGTGCGGTGTTCCGGCATGGCGCGCAGCCGCCGGGTGGCCTCGACGCCATCGATTTCGGGCATCATGAAGTCGAGGAGAATGAGATGATGGCGCGTGCGCGAGGCGATTTCGACAGCCTCGGCACCGTTGCGCGCGCAGTCCACACGGTAAAGGGGTCGCAACTGAGACCGCAGGAAGCGCATCATTTCCGGCTCGTCATCTGCGACCAGAATCGATGGCTTGCCGGGTTCCTCGTCGCCAGGCAGTGCGTCGGACGGCACCGGGGGCGGTTCGGGCTGTTGTGGAGCACCGATGTGGGAGGGAAAGAATTCGGCCCGTCGGTAGAGTTGTTCGAGCCACTCGGTTCCGGAGGGAGTGCCGGGGATGGCAACGGGTTCGGCGGGCGGGGCGGGGACAGCGGCCAACCGCGTGTCGAGAGTGACGCGCATGACGGTGCCTTGTCCAGGATCGCTGGCGGCGGTCACATCGCCCCCATGCAGGCGGGCGAGTTCGCGGACGAGAGCCAGGCCGAGGCCCACGCCTTGGTAACGGCGGTTGGAGGCCGACTCGGCCTGCCAGAAACGGTCGAAAATGCGCGGCAGTTCCTCGGGGGAGATACCCCGTCCGGTGTCGCGGACTTCCAGTTCGAGCAGCCCGCCGTCCCCGATCCGGGCGCAAAAATCAACGCGTCCACCCGTCGGGGTGAATTTGATGGCGTTGAAGAGCAGGTTGAGGATGATTTTTTCCACTTTGTCGCGGTCGAGACGTGCTTCGCCGGCGGTGCCGGGATCGATTTCACAGGTGGTTTCCAGACCTCGTTCGCGCGCCATGGGGACAATCGAGCGGAACACGCCTTCGAGGTAAGGACGCAGATCGACCGGTTCGGGCCGTAATTCGAGCGAGCCACTGTCAAGGCGGACGAGGTTGAGCAGATCGTTGATGAGCCGCATGAGTCGCATCGCGTTCTGGTGCATGATGTCGAGCATCTCGGCGCGCTCGGTTTCGGCAGCGGGACCGGGCGCGGTATGGCGCAACCGATCGAGCGGGCCGATGAGGAGGGTAAGGGGCGTGCGCAGTTCGTGGCTGATATTGGCGAAAAAGTTGGACTTGGCGCGGTCCATTTCCAGGAGCTTCTGGTTGGACTGCTCCAGCTCGTCGCGGTTGAGGTCGAGTTCATGGCGCAGGGCGAATTCACGGTAGCGCAGGCGGTTGAGAAAATAGCTTCCGGTGACAACGATGATTCCGGTGAGAATGATGAAGTAGAGGTTGTTGAACAAGAGCGCGGAGGAGAAGGCCCCGTGGAAGACACAGGCGAGCAGATACATCAGCAGCGTAAGCAGGACGGCGATGACGCTTTCCATGAAATCGACCTGGGCGACCCATGAGACAGCGATGAGCACAAGATTGAGACCGGCATAATAGGGGGAGAGGACCCCCTCGGTCTGCCCGATCATGATGGAGATGAAGAGCGAAGGGAGCAGGAACCACATCATGCCGAGCACACGGTAGTGGCGCTTGCCAAAGCCGGTGGCGAGCAGCCCCCAGAGAATGAGTGCCAGCGCGGAACAAACCAGGCGGAGACCGAGGAAAGGCAGGAGTTTTTCGGGATAAACGAAGTAGTCGAGGACGAGTCCCACGGGCATGAGGGTGACGACCAACATGCAGCCGATGCGGGAATTGGAGATGCGAAACGAGCGGTTGTAGTCGCGAAAGGCCTCCTCAAGGGCAGGCTGGGTGGTGGGGGGCCCGCCTGTCATGGCGATCAGGCTTCCGGCTTGTGGATTTCAAGGAAGATGTTGACCCCTGTCGAATCGCTGGAAACCCGGATACCGTCACGCGGGGCCGCGGCGGGGGCGAGTGCTTGGAACTGGTCAGGGGTGCGGTAGATCAGGTGCCACTCCATGAGGTATTCCATCATCCGGCGGGCGGGGTTGGAGGCCTCGACATTGGTGGCCACCACCAACCCACCCGGAGCAACCATTTCGTAAAACATTTCCAGCAACCGGCGGCAAATGCGGTCAGACAGGTAGTCGAACAGACCCGCGCAATAAATAATGTGGTAGTGGCCGGGTTCGATCTCGTCCTCTTTGGCGTGAATGCCGTCCTTAAGGACCTGATGCACCGAGCGTTTGATCATGCGCAGCGGCATGGTCCTGCGGTAACGCATCTTCAGATCGCTGAGGATGCGCGATGTGGCCGCCAGGGTTTCATCGTTGAAATCCAGCAGGGAGAGGGAGGTTTTCTCGCAGAGGTCGTCGAAGATCAGAAAGTCCTGAACCTCCTTGGCGGGACCACAGCCCAGGTTGAAGATGCGGACCGGGTCATTTTTTTTGGCCCGGGTGCGCACTTCGTCGCGCAGCATGTTGTAGAGGTATTTGACTCGGTTGCGGTGGGCCTCGGCGGGGGCGACGCCGACAAAATGGGTGTTGATGAGCTTGGCAAAAAGCGACGCGCCCTCGACAGGGTCTCGCAGGATCATGTTGACCATTTCGTAATCGCCGGCGTAACCGAGCGGTTTGGCGTAGGTGCGGTGAAGGAACGGAGAACAAAGCACCAGAGGGTGGAGTTGGCGGCGAACGTAGGCGCGATGGACCGCCTCCGCCTCTTCGGGCACCTCGCCCGCAATTTGCTCGAACTTGGAGAAAATCTTTTCGGTGATCGGCAGCACCAGGGAGTTGAGGCGCTCGATGACGGTGAGTTCGGTGCGAATGCGCTCGCCGGGGGTGGTGGAGCGAATCGCCATTTCCACATGCTCCAGCCAGCGGCGCAGGTCGGCCAGCAGGCTTTGCATATCGGCCACCAGGATTTTTAACTCCTCGGAAACCTGCCGGACCTTGCCCCATTCCTTGAGCACGCGCTCGAAGTCGTCGGCCAACCGGTCGATCTGCATGGCGGGCTGGAGCATGTCCACATTGAGCCAACTTTCATCCTCCAGCGATGCCTCGCAAACCAGGACCAGACCGGTGTTGACCATGCTGTTGACCGTGGCCCGCCCGGAATAGACCTTGCTGCCGTTGATGATGATTTCGAAGTCGGCAAGGACCTCGGAAAGCTGGAGGATGCTATAAGGATTATATACCTCGAAGGTGACCAGATAACGGGTCATCCGCAGCAAGGTGGCGCGCAGTTGCGTGCCCTGGCTGTTCTGACAGAGAATGAGACTCTCGTTCTCGTTTTCGATTTCGGGAGGCATCAGCGGGAAGGCAGGCGAATGGTGAAAATGCAGCCGCGGCCGGGCTGGGTGTCCAGGGAAATGGAACCGCCGGCGGCCTCGATGATCCTGCGTGAAATGTGGAGCCCCAGTCCGCCTCCATGTGCTTTGGTGGTGTAGTGGGGCTCGAAGACAAGTCCGGTGGCATGTAGTGGAATGCCGGGGCCGTTATCTTTGACTACGAATTCAATCCATGACCCGCTGCGGCGGGCGTGCAAAGCGATGGCCACCGATTTTCCGGCCCCGGCCTCCGCAGCGTTCTGAAGCAGATTGACCAATACGCGCATTACCGCGTGACGATTGAGGCGCGGCCCCTCGTCGGGGTCGCGGACCGAGGTCTGAATGGTCGCTCCGACAGCTTGTGCGTGCGCCCCGGCCAGGGCCACCGATTGGCGCACAATCTCCGCGATCCCGGTGTTGTCCGATGGAAGTGTTCCAGGTTCGGTGAAGGCCCGCCATTGTTGGATCAAAGCGGCCATGTAGGTCGCGTTTTCGTGGATCATACGCGCGATCTCGCCGATCTCTTGCGGATTTTTCCCGGTCTCCTTCCGTCCGAGCAACTCCGACATGGCAAGCATGCTGGTGAGCGGATTACTTACATCGTGGAGAAAGGCGGCCGCGACCGCGTCATCATGACGCGCGGGAACGACCTGGCGATCCGTGGTGGCACCATCCTTTTCTGTTTTCCTTGCGACACCATTTCCACGGTCAGGGGAAGCCAGTTGCCTGAGGCGGTTTTTGAGGGTGGCGGCATCGAAAGGCTTGTGCAAGCAATCCGAGGCACCCAGCCGCATGGACTCCTCCACCGTCTCCAGAGTTGCAAAACCGGTGAGAATCACCACGGGAGCGGCACGGTCCATGGTGCGGATGCGGCGCAGCGCCTCCAGACCGTGGTTGTCCGGCAGGTTGAAATCCAGCACCACCGCGTTCGGGTGCAGCACATCGAACATTCGGACCCCCTCGCGTACCGTGGAGGCCGCATGGGTGTCAAACTCATCGTTAAGCGCCATCCACAAGGACGTCGTCACCGATGGATCGTCGTCAATCAACAGAATTTTTTTGCGCGGCGGGCTCACAACTTGGCGGGGGGATTATCGGGACGCAACTTTAAATGAGGAATCTGCAACTTACAAGAAACAAACAGCACGCGTCGGCTCAGCTCATAAACGCCAAATACACCCCGGTAAGGAACAACAACACGTAGATAGTCCTGGTGAAGGCCGTGCCCGTCAGGCGGCGGTTGAGCCAGACACCGGCCAGCGTTCCGGCCAGCAGTGCGGGGGAGAGCCGGGCGGCGGTCACCAGCGTCGCGTCAGTGAGGAGGTCCAGCGCGAGATAGCCAGGCACCTTGATCAGGTTGATGAAAGTGAATGCGATCACGCTGGTGCCGACAAACAGTCGCGGCGAATACCGCTGCGGCAGAAGATACATGGCGAAGACCGGTCCCGCCGCGTGCGCGAGTGTGGAGATAACACCCGCCGCCAGACCGAAAGCCGATCCCGTTCCCCAACCGGGCGGACGCACCGACTGGTTCCGGAACCAGAGGTGCTTGCTCCACTGCCAGCCGCAGAACACCAGACAAATCCCTCCCAACATACGCCGCAGGCCGCCGCCGTCCACCACACCCAACAACCACGTGCCCAGCGCCACTCCGGCCACACAGGCCGGTAGAAAACACAGCAGCGGCCGCCCCTCCCAGTCCCGGCGGTAAAACCAGCAGGAGACAAAGTCGCACAGGATTAACAACGGCAGCATAACCGCGACGGCTTCTTTGGCGGGCAGCGCCAGCACCATCAACGGCGTGGAGGTCCATGCCACTTATGATGGTCTGGCCGGTTTCT
>CAZTYG010000033.1:9129-12177 GCA_964617445.1 uncultured Blastochloridaceae bacterium | reverse complement strand
TTGATTTTTTCCACTAGTGCGGTGGTGGATCGTCCGGCGACCAGTGGCAAAATATGGATGGCGCTTCCCGCGTAGCGGAGCACGGCGCTTTCTTCCGGATCGAGGGTTTCCGGGGTGTAGTCCCCGCCTTTGGCATAGAGCACAGGCCGACTCATGCGGAGGAATTCGGTGGCGCGGGTGCCGGGAAAGATGGTGACGGCATCCACGCACTGGAGGGCGGCGAGCACTTCGGCGCGGTCAGCGGCGGTATTCAGCGGACGTTGCGGCCCCTTGAGGCTTCGCACGCCGTCATCGTCGTTGATGCCGACGATGAGCGCATCACCCAGCGCGCGCGCCTGTTGCAGATAACGCACGTGGCCGGCGTGGAGCAGATCGAAGCAGCCGTTGGTCGCCACCAGGCGGGTTGTGGTCGGCAGGCAGGCGCGCCAGGTGGCAAGGTTGGCAAAGGGGATGATCGGGTCCGGGGGCATGATCGTTGGATGCCGATCATGCCGCCGGATGCCCGGCCAGGTCAATCACCTCGGAGGTGCTATTTGTAGCCCGGAAGAAACTTCGCCTCGGCGCGAAACATTTCCAGGGTCATCTTTTTGATCTCGGCCGGGCAGCAGCAGGCGGCAGTGAGGGGGTCGAGCATCAATGCGTGAATGGCGGCATCCTTGCTGCGGTGAATTGCGGCGTCGGCACCGAGTTCGAACATCGCCATGTTCGACGCGCACAACGCGGCCATCTGCGGGGGCAGTGCGCCGTAGCGCGTGGGCTGGATGCCGTTGCGGTCGATCATGCAGACGACTTCCACACAGCCATTGGCGGGGAGATTGCTGATGAGCAGGTCGCCGCCGGCGTGGCTGTTCATGACGTTGCCATGGATGCGGCATGGGGTGTCTTTTTCGCGGGCTTCGATAATCCAACTGCCGTATTCCCAGCTGCGTTTGGGGTCCACCTTGGCTTTGCCTTTGAGCATGTCCATGCGGAGCTTGTCGGCATTTTTCCGCCAGTCAGGCCAGTTGTTGGCGTAGAAGCTGGTTCCGCCGTCATAGCCTTCGCGGCTGTAGTGGTCGATGAGGTCGGGGCGCTTGCGGTAGTAGGGAAGGTATTCGGAGAGATGGCCGCTTGACTCGGTGATGAACGCGCCAAAGTGCAGCATCATATCTTTGCGGACCAGATCAAGGTGGTGTTCGGGAACTTCCACGCCGCTGTATTTTTCCGGACGACGGGGATCCGCCGCGCGCCCTTCCTTGGCGGCGAGGGCCAGATCGGCCTTGGCTTTGGCCATGAGCAGCGGATAAAGATCGCGATCGTTGTGCATGAGTTTGGTGAACCAGGCCAGGTGGTTGATGCCGGCACATTCCCATTCCATTTCGGGGTAGGGGATGCCGGCGCGTTTGGCCAAAAGATGGCTGGTGCCCTGGACGGAGTGGCAGAGTCCGACCACCTGCATGGTACTGGTGCGCCCGGCGGCCAGGCACAGCATGTTCATTGGATTGGTGTAGTTGAGAATGATGGCTTCCGGGCACAGGCGCTCCGCGTCCTTGAGCACCTCGAGCCAGACCGGAATCGTGCGCAGGGCTTTGAAAAGCCCGCCGGGTCCGATGGTGTCGCCGATGCATTGGTTGATGCCGTATTTGGCGGGAATGTCGTTGTCATGCCGCACGCATTCGGTGCCGCTGACCTCGATGCAATTGACGATGTAATCGCTGCCCGCCATGACTGCGCGGCGGTCGGAGGAGGCGATCACCTTCCAGCCCGGTTTTTTGAATTCGCGGATAATCTTGTTGATCAGTTTCTGCATCGTTGCAAGGCGGGTGGTGTCGATGTCCACCAGAGCGATGGTCCCGCCAACATTGCCGGGGGTCAGAAGGATGTCCTTGGTCAGGGTGGGGGTGAAGCCGCTGCCGGCGCCCATCATGGTGACTTTGATGGGACGATGAAATGAGCCGGGCAGGCCGATGCTGGAGGCTTCCTGGGTGTGGGCGGCATGACCTTGATTGCGAACGGAACGGGAGGAGGATTTTTTCATCACCCATACCCTGCCGGATGGCATGGCGGATGCCAGCCGACAAATGTGATGTTGATGTGCGTAAATGTGATGTCCATGGTTGCGTGGTGAAGGACGATGAAGTCATGATGAATCCCTCGGTGGCCGTGTCATGGGAAACTCGCAGCTCGACCGCGTATCATTGGGACAACGCCCGCCGCGGTAAAGGCCCCTATGTCGTGATCCAATACACTCACAGCGGATGTGGCTGGTTCCGTTGGCGCGGACGCGATCATGAGGTTGCCGAGGGACAGGCGTTTGTTGCGCTGGTCCCGGAGGGCTCTTCCTATGGGTTTCCCGCCGGTGCCCGCGAACCATGGAGTTTTGCATGGATCGACATCGATGGCGCGCTGGCGGTGCGCCTTTGGAAGGCGTTGAGGGACGCCCACGGCCCGGTGCTTCGTTTGGGTCATGGCAGTCTGGCGGAAGCGGGGTTGTTGGAATTGGTTTCCTGGGTGGAGGGACGACGGCACAACTCACGCTTTGAGGCGGCTGCGGAAGCCTATGAGTTTTATCTCGCGATTCTCCGACATGTCTCCGGCGGTGCCGGGTCGGACACCGATCCTTTGGAATCGGCGAGGCGGCGTATTTGCGAGGGATTTCACGAACCTTTCAACATCAAGGCTTTGGCCGCTGGACTGGGCTGGAGCCGCGAGCATTTTACCAGGGAATATGCCCGCCGTTTTGGCCGGTCGCCGGCCGCCGAACTGCGTTCAGCGCGGTTGGAAGCCGCCGCCGCGCTGCTTCAACGCACCGGTCTGCCGGTCCATGAGGTCGCCCGCAGGTGTGGTTTTGTGACTTCCCGCCAGTTCAGCAAGACGTTCCACCAGTTCCGCGGACGGACGCCGGGGAGCGCGCGCCATAGCGCTGCAAATGAGTGAGTGCCACGGCCATGGCGTCGGCCTCATCGGCTTCGGGCGTTTGGGTCAGCCCCAGCATCGCCCGCATCATGAACCCCACTTGGTGTTTTTTCGCCCCCCCGCTGCCCGTGGCCGCTTTTTTGATCTCCTTGG
>CAZTYG010000033.1:8595-9119 GCA_964617445.1 uncultured Blastochloridaceae bacterium | reverse complement strand
GGTATTCGAACACGCCCAATCCGGCCTCGCACGCCGCGATCAGCACCGCCCCGCGCGCCGAACCCAGGGTGATCGCGGTCTTCATGCTTTGCACGTAGATGATGCCTTCGATGGCGGCCACATCGGGCCTGTGCTCCTGGATGCATTCGCGCAGCGTCCGGTAGATGGCCAGCAGGCATTGCGGCTGCGGCAGTGAGGCCGGATTTGCCACTGCTCCTGCCGCCACAAGTGACGGCTTGTTCGCCCGCAACTCCAGAATCGCGTAACCGGTTCTGCGAATCGAGGGATCAATGCCGAGCACTCGCACCGATGCAGCATGGAATCCTGCACGCATTCTGTCCAGCCTAGGTCTTTTTCGTGAACAGGACCCAGCCCATCCCCCGACACTGAAGGCATGAAAGGTTTCTAGGAATCGGCGGGATGCCGGATACGGAGCCGCCTCTCGAAGAGCAGCAGCAGTGAGAGGAGGGTCAAACAGGCGGGAACCAGCAAGAAGCCGACGGCCAGTCCGGCGCGGTCGCCGA
>CAZTYG010000033.1:0-8585 GCA_964617445.1 uncultured Blastochloridaceae bacterium | reverse complement strand
AACTCGACGGGCTCGGGTGCCGGCAGCTCGAGCTCGCCGAGCCAGCCGACCAGCCATGAAGCGGCGGCGAAACCCGGAATGCCGCCGCAGGAGAGCAAGATGAAGAGAGCGGTGGGATCGAGGCGCAAACGGTCCACGGCGTAGGATTGGAGTCCCGGCCACAGACACGCGATGGAGACTCCAGCAAGCAGCAAAAGAGCGGACACCGCCGTCACCCCGCCCGCCCACGGGATCAGCGCGGTGAACAGGGTTCCCATCGCGGCGGAAGCGAAGAGGACCGGATGGATGCGCTGCTGTTCCATCCAACGGGCGCCGCCGAGCCGTCCGGCGATCATGCCGATGGCAAAACAGCCCGCTCCCCAGCCACCGGCTTTGGGGGCGGTGTCGAACTGGATTTGAATGAGGCTGGCGCTCCAAAATGTCAGCGCGCCCTCGGCCGCCCCGGCCAGCACCATCATCGCGGCAAACAACCGGAACCCCGGATGGCGCAACACGGCGGCCTTGTGGCTGAGTGCGGTTCCCGTGTTGTAGCGCGGTGCGAGGTCGAGTTTGCGCAACGCGAAGAACAGCAGGCCTGCGGTGGTGGAGCAAAGCGCCAGCCCGGCCAGCAACCACCGCCAGGAAATCATCACGGTGAGCAATTCGCCGCCGATGATCATGGTCAGCAGCACGCCGATGGACCAGAAGGCGTTGACGAAGCTGAGATATTTGCCGGAGCTGTGTGGGTGGGTGTCCTGGATCAGGGGGTTGATGAGCGCTTCCAGCACTCCTCCCGCGCCGCCGAGCACGGCCACCGCCAGGACGATGACCCCGTAGTCCGGCGCGGTGGCGTAACAACCCAGACCCGCACCGAGCAAAAGGCAGGAAGTGCCGAGCGAGCGCACCTTGCCGAACCGTCCCGCCAGTATGCCGCTGCCGAGCAGGGTGAGGACGATCAGTAAACTGCGGGCGACCTCGATCAACCCGGCGGCTGTCAGAGAAAAGGCCAGCTCGCGGGCGAGGATGACCAGACAGATGGGAGTGATCGTGGCGCTGGCGGCATACACCAGAAATCCGCCCGCGCAGGCGAAGTCCAGCGGATGCCAGCGGGATGGTATGTTGGGGTCCATGGTGTCGGGTGTGGGTGGATCCCAATGAAGCACAAGAGGCCGGGCAAGAACAATCCCCGTGTGCGGGATTACGTTTGCCGAACAGGGGAAACGCTTCAAAATGCTCCCCATGAGCTGGTGTCATAACCCGCGTTTTTCATTCGTTTCTACTGTTGTCGTGGTTGTGCTGATGGCGGATTCCGCTGCGACACGGGTCAAGGCTGTTTCCCAGCAAGAAGCATGGATTTCGCATTTTCAGCAATCGGCCCTGCCGCTGGAAAATCCGGCCGACCTCGATCCGCTCATCTCCCGCGCCGCCGATAAAACCTTGGTGCTGCTCGGAGAGTCCACCCATGGCACGCGCGAGTTCTACGAGTGGCGATTCCACATCAGCCGCCGTCTTATCATGGAGCACGGGTTCCAATTCATCGCGGTGGAAGGGGATTGGGAGGCGCTTTACCGCCTGAACCGCTACGTCAAGCATCTGCCGGGGGCTGGAAAAAGCGCGCGTGAAATCCTGCTGGGATTCGACCGCTGGCCGCAATGGATGTGGGCCAACGAATCGGTGGCTGAGTTGGCCGAGTGGTTGCGCTCCCACAACGCAAAACTCCCGCCCGAACGACGGACTGGAATTTATGGCGTGGATATTTACGGCTGGGGCGATTCCGTACGCGCACTGCCCGGTTACCTGGAAACGCTCGATGAGGGTTGGGGAGAGGAGGCGCGGGAAAAACTCGCCCCCCTGGAGCGGATGCGCGGGGACATGGCGGTGTTCCGCAGTGACATCCAGTTTGAACGTCCGCCGACCACAGCCGCGGTCGATTTCATTCTCCAGCGATTGGAGGACAATCGCGCCATGTATCTTCAGCGGGATTCCAAGACTTTTCTCAAGGCGCTCATTTCTGCCAAGACCATCCGCCAGGCCAAGCTCCATATCCGTGCTTCGGTAGCAGGCTCCCCGGACGCATGGAACCATCGCGCGGTGCATTTTATGGACGCCACCGCACGACTCCGTGATCACTACGGGGAAGGCTCGCGCGGAATCCTCTGGGCTCACAACACCCACATTGGCGACGCCCGCCAGACGCCCTCCGGGACGCAGGGGATGCTCAACAGCGGACAGGTGGCCCGGGAGCGGTTGGGTGCCGGACGCACCCTGTTGGTCGGGTTCGCCACCCGCCATGGCCGTGTGCTGGCGGGCTTCGCTTGGAATGGTTTGCGTGAGGACATGAGCCTTCTCCCCGCCCGTCCGGATAGCTTCGAAGCTTGGATGCATGCCGCTGGAATGAAACGCGCGCTGATACTTTTTGATCCCGTTCCGGAGGACGAGGTTTTGCTGCGTCCCGCCGGTCAGCGGGCCGTGGGTGTGGTCTTCAATCCGCTCAACGAGGCGGGAAACTATGTCCTCACCGTCTTACCGAAACGTTACGATGCTCTGCTTTTTTTCGATGAAACACAATCTCTCGAAGCCCTGCACCCCTGATCCCCCTATGTCCGCCCCGCTTCGCCTTCTCGTTGACCCCGCTGGAACACGTTTTCACAACATGGCCCTCGACGAGGCCCTACTTCGCCTGAACACCGCGCCGGTCCTGCGTTGTTACCGCTGGGCCGAAGCCGATGCTGTCTCCATCGGTTATTTCCAGCCCCATGCCGATGTTCCCGGGGGACGTCCTTTCGTCCGACGTTATACCGGCGGGGGGCTGGTGGACCACGCCGCCGACTTCACCTACACCGTCATTCTTCCCAAAACCCACCCGCTCAGCATCGCTGGCACCTCCGCTAGCTATGCTGCTATTCACGAAAAGCTCGCCGATGCCCTCAAACTCCACGGCATCGACGCCTACCTGGCCCCCGTGGCCGATCCCAATCTCCATGCGGCCTGTTTTCAACGCGCAGTCAAATATGACATTGTGGACTCCGCCGGGCACAAGCTGGCCGGTGCCGCCCAGCGCCGCTCCCGCGAGGGCAGCCTCCATCAAGGCAGTGTGCTGATCGGCCCGCACGACTTCGACGCCCTGGCCGGGGATATGGCCCGCTGCTTGGTGCCCGCTTTGGCGGCGGATGCCGTAACCTCGCGCCCCACGGATGATGAATCCGCCCTCGCCGCGGAATTGGAACACACCCGCTACTCCACCACAGAGTGGAATCACGCCCATTAATCCATGGATGCAAGGCAGTTACGGTTTCCGCCGGGTTTGACATACCCCTTTCTTCATGGTTACCTGAGGGACCCTCATGCATCAAATTTCCTCGTCGGAATCCGCCCCCTTGAAGGATGACCGATCCCCGAACGGCTCTCCACCGCAACCGTCACCGGCACACCCCCGCGGCTCCATCGGCCAGCGCGACAACTACGAATTTCTCGAATCCCTATACACCCAGTGGCTGAATAACCCCGACAGTGTCGATCCGGAGTGGGTATCATTTTTTAAGGGATTCGACCTTGGTTGCCAGCAACCCCCCGCCCGCGGAGCGGCTCCCGCCGCCATTTCCGCCTCCAGCGCCGCCGAAGAGGAACTCTACCGCCTCAAGCAGGCCCGCATTTATAACCTCCTTTTCGCCTACCGCACCCTCGGCCACCACACGGCCAGCCTCGATCCCCTTGAAATCGCCAAGCCCATCGACACCGAACTCGACCTGAAATACTTCAAGCTCGGCGAGGAAGACATGGAGACCGTCTTCGATTCCGGCAAGCTGGCCGGCGGTGGCTCCCGCACCCTGCGCGAAATCCTCGCCATCCTCAAAAGCACCTATTGCGGCACCATCGGTGTCGAATACATGCACATCCAGAATTTCGCCATCCGGCGATGGATTCGCGACCGGGTCGAAGCCAACAACAACTCCACCCCGTTCTCCTCTCAGACCAAACGCCGCATCCTCAACCGAGTGCTCGCCGCCGAACAATTCGAGCGATTTCTTCACACCCGCTACGTCGGCCAGAAACGCTTTTCCATTGAGGGAGGGGAAACCCTCATCCCCATGCTCGACGGGCTGCTGGAAAGCTGCCCCGTTCACGGCATCAACCGCATCGTTATGGGCATGGCCCATCGCGGACGCCTCAATGTCTTGGCCAACATCTTCGAGAAGTCCTACAAATCCATCTTCAACGAGTTTTCCGAAAACTACGTTCCTGACAGCGTTCAGGGCGATGGGGATGTGAAATACCATCTCGGATACGAGGGCCACATCACCACCTCCGGCGGCGAAAAAGTGGACCTCTCTCTCGCGCCCAATCCCAGCCATCTCGAGGCTGTCAACCCTGTCGTCCTCGGCAAAGCCCGCGCCTGGCAGCGCATCCTCGGCGACGATGAACTAAGAACCAAAGTCCTGCCCGTCCTCATCCACGGCGACGCAGCGTTCATTGCCCAGGGCATCGTGCAAGAAACCCTCAACCTCGCTCAGCTCGAAGGTTATAAAACCGGCGGAACCATCCACATCATCATCAACAACCAGATCGGTTTTACCACCGTCCCCACTGACGCCCGCTCTCCCATCTATTGCACGTCCATCGCCAAGATGAACGGCATCCCCATCTTTCACGTCAACGGCGACGACCCGCTCGCCGCCGTCCACGTCATGCAAATCGCCGTCGAATACCGCCAGAACTTCCACCGCGACATCGTCATCGACCTCTCCTGCTACCGCCGTCACGGCCACAACGAGGGCGACGAGCCCAACTTCACGCAACCCACTCTCTACTCCAATATCGAAGAACACCCCCTGGTCAGTGAACTATTGATTCCCAAGCTTACCGGCGCGGGCGACATCACCCAGGAGCGCGCCGACCAATACACCGCCAAGTTTGAGGAGATGTTCACCACCGCGCTCAACGAATCCAAGGCGGCCGCCAAAGAATTTCGCCCCCGCATCAAGCCCCCCCTTGCCACCCCCGAAATGCTCGAACCCGTGGACACATCGGTAGCCGCCGAAACCCTCCGCGACATCGGCCACGCCCTTACGAACGTCCCCGCCAGCCATAAAATCAACGCCAAACTCGTCAAATGGCTGCAAAACCGCCGCAAAATGGCCGACGGCAAGGAACCCATCGATTGGGCCTTTGCTGAGCATCTTGCTTTCGGTTCGCTCGTCGCCGAGGGCATTCCCGTCCGCCTCTCCGGTCAGGACAGCCGCCGCGGCACCTTCAGCCAACGCCACACCGTCCTCTACGACATCGAGACCCGCGAGCGTTTCATCCCCCTCCTCAACGTCGCTCAAGACCAGGCTCTTTTCTGCGTCTATAACAGTCCGCTCTCCGAGGCCGGCGTTCTTGGTTTCGACTTCGGATACTCCCTCGACTATCCCAACATGCTCTGCATCTGGGAGGCCCAGTTCGGCGACTTCGTCAACGGCGCCCAGGTCATGATCGACCAATACATCTCCAGCTCCGAATCCAAATGGGGCGTCACCTCCGGCATCACCCTCATGCTTCCGCATGGCTATCATGGCCAGGGACCCGAACACTCCAGCGCCCGCCTCGAACGATTCCTCCAGCTCTGTGCCGAGGACAACATGCAGGTCGCCCATTGCTCCACACCTGCCCAGCACTACCACATTCTCCGCCGCCAGATCAAACGCCCCTTCCGTAAACCCCTCATTCTCATGACCCCCAAAGGCATGCTCCGCGACAAACGTTGCACATCATCCTTCGATGACCTCGCCAAGGGTCGCTTTCAGGAAGTCATTGCCGCCCCCGCCGCCCCCAAGAAACCCTCCCGCCTCATCCTCTGCACCGGCAAGGTCTTTTACGATCTCGACACCCACCGCAAAGAACAGAAAATCGAGGATGTAGCCATCGTTCGTATCGAACAACTCTATCCACTCCATCGCGACCAACTCCGCCAAATCGCGGAATCCCTCGGCTCCCCCGAAAAAATCGTCTGGTGCCAGGAAGAATCGCAGAACATGGGCGCCTGGTCCTACATCGAACCCCAACTGCGCCAACTTTTCGGTCGCGACATCGCCTACGCCGGCCGCGACGCCTCCGCCAGCCCCGCCACCGGCTCGCTGGCCATTCATGAACTCGAACAAGCCGACGTCGTCCGCCAGGCCTTCGAAAGTTGAACCACGAATGGACACGAATTCACACGAATTAAAAACCCCCCCAAAAAATAATTCTCCCTCATGATCACACATAAAAAATATCCTCACTCTCTTGCTTCCAAAGTCCATTCGTGTTCATTCGTGTCCATTCGTGGTTAAAAATATTATGATTCCAGTCAAAGTCCCCACCGTCGGCGAATCCATCTCATCCGGAACCCTTGGCTCTTGGAAAAAGAAAAACGGCGATTACGTCAAATCTGGCGACGCCCTCTTCGAACTCGAAACCGAAAAAGTCACCACGGAGGTCTATGCCGACGTCGCCGGTGTCCTGAAAACACAGGTCAACGAAGGCGACGAAATCCAGATCGGCCAGGTCGTCGCCGAAATCGACGAATCTGCCAAGGCCCCCGAAACATCCGCCGATGAAACGCCGAAAAAAGAACCGGCCAAAGAACAACCGAAAGCATCCTCCCAGCCCACCGAGACCGCGAAGCCCTCCGGCAGTGCCGATGCTCCTGTTTCCCCTGCTGTGCGCCGCCTGCTTGAAGAGAACAAGCTTGGTGTGGCCGACGTCTCCGGCTCCGGCAAAGAAGGCCGCATCACCAAAGCCGATGTTCTCGCCCATTTGGAAAAATCCACCGCGTCCGACGACTCTGGCCCAATCGAAAACCGAAAATCGAAAATCGAAAATACGGTGCGCGAAACGCGTCGTAAGATGTCCCCCCTGCGCCGCAAAATCGCCGACCGTCTGCTGGCTGCCCAACAACAGGCCGCCATGCTCACCACCTTCAACGAAGTGGACCTCTCCGCAGTCATCGCCCTGCGCAAGAAATGCCAGGACCGCTTTGTCGATGCCCACGGCGTCAAGCTGGGCTTCATGTCCTTTTTTGTGAAGGCCGCTGTCGCCGCCCTCAAAGAAACCCCCAACATCAACGCCCGCATCGAAGGCTCCGAAATCGTCCAGAACCACTTCTACGACATTGGCATCGCCATCTCCACCGACAAGGGCCTGCTGGTTCCCGTCCTGCGCGCCGCCGAAACCCTTTCCCTGGCCGGAATCGAACAGGGAATTCTCGACTACGCCAAAAAAGCCCGTGACGGAAAAATCACCATGGGTGATTTAGAAGGCGGCGTCTTCACCATCACCAACGGTGGCGTCTTCGGCTCCATGCTCTCCACCCCAATCGTTAACGCCCCCCAGAGCGCCATTCTTGGCATGCACACCATCGTCGAACGCCCCGTCGCCATCGAAGGGCGCGTCGAAATCCGTCCTATGATGTACCTGGCCCTGACCTACGACCACCGTCTGGTGGACGGCAAAGAAGCCGTCACCTTCCTGGTCCGCATCAAAGAATACATTGAACAACCCGCCCTCCACCTGCTGGAAATCTAGCGGATTTGAAACCACGAATGGACACGAATAAGAAGTGGATTTCCATTAGCGATCATTAGTGAAAATTCGTGGTTCGATTTTGTACCTTTCCAACAATGCTCACGGACCAATTTCCACAACGCCCATGCAAGGCGGCAATGACCCAAGGCCGAATCTTGCCAAATTCAGACATTTGCCGTATTGTCTGACATATGGTCAATTTGCGGGATTTTCAACGGGAATTCGCCCGGCATCGCAAGGCCGCCGCGCGCGGCGAGGAAGTGCGTATTGCAGGGCGCGAGGGGCTCCAATATGTTTTCAAGCGTGTGGATAGTAGTGACAGCCCGTCGCGGAAGACTTTCGGATCGGTCGCGGGCCGCCACGCCGGGGTGGCCGCAGGAGCCCACCGTGACCTCGCCACCAACAAAGCTCATCTGAAGAATTTTGGACGTGACCGGAAACGTTGAATATCTTCTGGATACGGGTCCGCTCGTTGCCTTTCTGGACCGCAACGAAGAGCACCACGAGAAAATCGTTGCTGAAATCTCCCCGCTGCCGATGCCGTTATTCCTGCCGGAGGCCGTGCTTGCCGAGACTTGTCATTTGCTGGCCGGCAACAAAAAGGCGGTCGGCGCGGTATTTGAGATGTTGTGGGAGGATGCATTGCGCCTGTTACCGGCGGCCGTTTCAGAACACCATAAAATCGGCGCATTGATGATGAAATACGGGCCTGATCGCATGGATTTCGCCGATGCTTGTCTTGTCCGGCTTTGCGAGCTGCATCCGCGGGCAAAGCTCCTCACACTAGACAATGAATTTCGCTACTACCGCAAAAACGGACGCCAGGCCATTCCCTTGGCCCTCATGATTTAGACTCATTCTTTAGAAGCGGTTTCATCATTCATTCTGCACAAATCTCGCGTATCGAAGGCTATAATGGAGGTAATATGATCAGGTTTCCATTAACGATCTTTAGAGAAAATTGGTGGTTTTCCCGGCTGTTATCTTCGAAATCCGTTTTTCTTCATTCGTATAAATTCGTGTCCATTCGTGGTTCCCTCGGCTTTTTTCTGTAATCCGTTTCT
>CAZTYG010000032.1:7507-12305 GCA_964617445.1 uncultured Blastochloridaceae bacterium | reverse complement strand
TTTTTCCTGGAGGTCGCCGGGGAGGTAACCGAGGGCTTCGCCGGCCTCGACGGCGGGTCGGGTCATGATGACGCGGCTGACTTGCTCGGAGCGGAGGGCTTTGACGGCCATGCCCATGGCGAGGTAGGTTTTGCCGGTGCCGGCGGCGCCGATGCCGAAGGTGAGATCGTAGTCGGTGATGGAGTCGAGGTAGGCTTTTTGGGAGAAGGTTTTGGGGACGAGGGGGGCTTTTTTGGGGGAGACGGGGATTTTGCAGTTCCAGAGGGATTCGAGCTCGCCGCCCTTGCCGTTTTTGATGGCGGCCATGCCGTAGCGAAATTCGTGCTCGCGGATTTTAACGCCGTTCTGGGAGGCGATGTGGAGTTGGCGAAAGAGTTCCTTGGCGTGTTCGACACCGCGTTTGCCGCCATCGATTTTGAGCCAGGCGTCGCGGCTGGTGAGTTTGACGTCGAAGACCTCCTCGGTTTGGCGGAGGAGGGCTTCTTTGCCCGCGAAGAGGTTGGACAGGGAGCGGGCGTTTTCGAAATTAAGCGTCTGCGAGTGCGACATCGCGCCGAAGTTAAACCCCCGGCGGTTGAAGTCAATCTTCGCGCCGGTGTGGGATCAACGCGGCCGGGGGCGGTGGAGGGAGACGATTTCCATGCGGGAGCGCTGGTCGGTGCCGACGCCATAAGCGGCGGATTGGCGGACATGGAGGGCGAGGTCGCCGATGGGCAGGACGCCTTTTTCGCGGCGCCAGTCTTCGAGTCGCTCCAAGGCGAGGGCGTCGATGGCGACGGGGTCCTGGCTGAGCATGAGGAGGCCTGCGGAGTGGGAGTAGTGGGGGCGGAAGACGGGGCCGCCGGCGAACTGGGCGATGAGGCCGTCCATAATGTGAAGGACGGTTTTGTCGCGGATTTCTTCGCGCTCCATGATTTCGGCGATGGCGGTGGCGCTGGGCTCGGAGGAGTTCATGAAGCGGCGTGTGTTGTCGGTGCCACCGATGGCGAGGGATGCGAGCGCGCCGTAGATGCCGAGGCGGTCGTGGTCGGCGAGGTTGGGGATGTTGATGATTTTGGTGACGTCTTGGGTGAGGATGGTGGCGAAGTGGGAGCGGTTGCTCAACTGGGGGGCGTCTTTGTCGCTGGAGTCGGAGCTTTCGCGGGGCGGTGCGGCGGGACGGGAGGGACTGTCAGGAATGACGCCGTAGGGGACGGATTCGGCGGCGGACCGCACCAGCCGGTCCACCTCGGCGGCGGCGCGGGCGGTTTCGACGCTGCCTTGAAATTCCAGATCGCCCCAGATGAGTCGTCCGGCGAGTTCGTGAAAGTAGAAGCGCTTGGGGTCGAATCCGGTTCCGGGGACGACGGCGCGGCATTGCCAACCGCCATGCGGTGCCATGGGAACATAGCCGGCGGCGACCATGGTGTGTTCGAATTTATCCCAGACGATGACACGTTCGGGCGGAACGCCGGCCTGGCCGAGGCCCTGGACGATGGCTTCGACGAGCACGCGGTGGGTGGAGAGCACGGGACCGCCGAGGGTGTTGATCTTGATGCCGACGGTATCATCGGCATCGACCAGGCTGCGCCATGCCTCGGCCACACTGCGGCGGCGGGCGTAAGCCATGAGGTTGCGGTTGAACATGTCCTTGACCCGGTCCTCGTCCACGTAGAAGCGGTTGACCAAAGAGGGGTCCTCGGAAACGACCACACGCGAGCGCGCGGGCGGCGGCGGGGGATCGGATGGTTCGGTCTCCTCGGCCGGCCGGGGTTGTTGAGCGCCGGTGGTCGCGGCGCAGAGAAGCGTCAGAAGAATGACGATCTGGCGTGGATGCCAGAAGATGAACGGGGCGTGTGGCACGGGGTTAGAAATTAGCTTTGCGGCTGGGCGAATGCAATCACGCCCTCTGGTTCCGGGAAATGATGAGTGAAGGATATGAGGCGTGGAGGCGTCTCCACGGTTTCGGAGTGAAACGAGTGTCCTGCCAAAGGAAACGGAGTCCATGGCTAAATTTGTTTTTCAAGAATCTTCCGGTGGGGGGCAGGGAGGGTGATGGCGGGAAGGCGAGCGGCGGGAATCCAGGAACCACCGCGCGGGGGGCGTCCGTGGAAGGTGGCACTGAGAATGGTGGCGGTGACGCGGTATTTGGTGATCGTGTAGCGTTGGCGCAGGAGTTCGGGGCCGGGAGTCATGGTGACGGAATCGAAGGCGGGAATGCGGTGAAAGTGGGGCCAGCGTCCGGGGTGGCCGGGGTTTTCCAGCCAGACTTGGCGGTTGCGAATGATGATGGCAAGGGTTTCGGTCTGGAGGACGGCGGGGGCGCGGTGGATGACCGGGAGGGATTCGGGGTTGGAGTCGGAGCTGAGGCAGGCGCGGCAGACGCGGCGCAGGGGGCATTCGGGGCAGCGGGGTTTGCGGGGGAGGCAGATGAGGGCGCCGAGTTCCATCAGCGATTGGTTATGAGTGCCGGGACTTGCGGCGGGAACCAGCGCGCGGGCGCGGGCCCACATGTTCTGGTGGAAGAGAGTGGTGCCGGAGGGTGTGGTGTCGTGAAAGACGCGGGCGAAGACGCGCTCGACATTGCCATCGACGAGGGCTTCGGGAAGGTCAAAGGCGATGGATGCGACGGCCCCGGCGATGTAGGGGCCGATTCCGGGGAGGGAGCGGAGGATAGCGGGGTCGGCGGGGAGGCGGCCGTTGTGGTGGGTGGTGACGGCGATGGCGAGCTGGTGGAGGTGGCGGGCGCGGCGGTAGTAGCCGAGGCCCTCCCAGGCTTTGAGGACATCCAATTCGGAGGCGCGGGCAAGGTCGGACCAGTTGGGGAACCGTTGCATCCAGCGTTGGTGGTAGGGGATGACGGTGGCGACGCGGGTTTGTTGGAGCATGAACTCGGAGACGAGAATGGCGTAGGGCGCGCGGGTGCGCCGCCATGGGAGGTCGCGCTGGTGTTGATGGTACCAGCGCGGCAGGGAGTGGTGGAATGCGCGGCGGAGTTTGGGGTCGATCTCCGGCGGGGACGCGCTAGGTTTCGTGGGCATGGCGGAACCGGCATCTTATACGTTTACAATCGACCCGCAACAAGGGGCGTTGTTGCGGACATTGTTGGAAGAGCAGGGCTTTGATTTTCACGAGCTGGCGCACGGTCATTTCAGCGCGCGCCGGGGACGGTGCAGCGTGGGCTATTATTTGAGCGGCAAGTTGGTGGTGCAGGGCAAGGAGGCGCGGGAATTCATCGAGTTCGGATTGGAGCCGCGGGTGTTGGGGGAAGCAAGGCTGGGGTATGAGGAGGAGCTGGACCCGGAGCAGTTCGCACCGCATTTTGGAATCGACGAGGCGGGCAAGGGGGATTTTTTCGGGCCGTTGGTGATCGCGGGGGCGTATGTCGATGGCCAACTGGGGCGGGCGTTGCGTGAGGCGGGAGTGCGTGACAGCAAAAAGGTGGGGAGTGACGCGCGGGTGCGGGCGTTGGCTGCGGAGGTCCGGAGGATTCTGGGTCCGCAGTCGTGGGAGATGATCCGGATCGGACCGGCAAAGTATAATGAATTGTACGGGAAGTTCCGCAATTTGAACCGGCTGTTGGCATGGGGGCACGCGCGGATCATTTTGAATTTGAAGGAGAAGCGGCCGGGATGTGTGCGGGCGCTGTCCGACCAGTTCGCGCACCGGTCGTTGATCGAGCGTCAGCTGGGGGACAAGGCGGGGGATTTGGTGCTGGAGCAGAGAACCAAAGCGGAAAGCGATGTGGCGGTGGCAGCGGCGTCGATTCTGGCGCGCGAAGGGTATATCAACGGCCTGCGGGACCTGGGTGAGGCGGAGGGGGTGCTGCTGCCGAAGGGGTCGGGTGTACCGGCCGTGGCTGCTGCGGCGTTGATCGCGGGCAAGGGAGGGGCGGAGTTATTGGAGCGGGTGGCCAAGAGGCATTTCAAAACGTTTGCCGAGGCGGTGGGAAAACAGCCGGAATTGTAACCACGAATGAACTGGAGACTGATACCGTGGGGGATGCTGACGGGGTTGGCGGTGGTGGCGTTGCTGGCGTGGATGGTGCCGGACGAGGGGATGGAGCTGGCCGGGCTGGCGGTGCCGGGGGTGGTGCTGATTTTTTTGATTCAGGGGCTGTTGCTGCCGGGGGAGGCAGTGCGCGCGGGGGTTTCGGCGGTGCGGCTGCATGTGTTCTGCCAGGCGGGGATATTCGTCGTGTTTCCTGCGGGGACTTTGTTGTGGTTACGGCTGGTGCCGGTGGAGCTGTCGCCGGAGTTATGGACGGGGTTGGTGTATCTTTCGGTGCTGCCGACGACGGTCGCGACGGCGGCCGCGCACACGGCGCTGGCGCGGGGACAGGTCGCCGGGGCGATATTTAATATCGCGCTGTCGAACTTTCTGGGCGTGCTGGTCGCACCGGCGGTATTGGCGGGTTTGCTGTTATTGGAAGGCGGGGCGGAGGTGGATGCGGGGCCGGTGTTGTTGAAGGTGGCGGGGATGATTTTGCTGCCGTTTGCGGTTGGACAGGCGGCGCGTCCGTGGGTGCGCGGACATGTGGAGCGGTTGAGCAGCTGGGGGCCGCGGGTGAACCACGGAGTGATTTTGTTCATCGTGTTCCTGGCGTTGTGCCGGTTGAACGAGGATGTGGCCGCGGGGGAGTTGACGGGCGGGGATGTCTGGCGTGCGGTTCCCATGGTGCTGGGGTTGATGTTGCTGGCGCGCTTGGTGGGTGCGGTTGCGGTGCGCCTGCTGAAAGCGACAGCGGAGCGGAAGGCGGCTTTTTTCTGCGTCTGCCAGAAGAGTTGTAACGGTATCGACAATAGGCTTCTCATCGGCC
>CAZTYG010000032.1:0-7497 GCA_964617445.1 uncultured Blastochloridaceae bacterium | reverse complement strand
CCAGAAGAGTTTGGCGACGGGGATGCCGATGGCGCTGGCGGAGTTTGCCTCGCCGGGATTGCAGGGGGTGTCGCCGACGATGTATGTGTTGCCGTTGATTTTGTATCACGTGGCGCAGATGGTGGTGGATTCGGTCATTGCCGCGGTGTGGGCGCGATCAGGGGATTGAGCGACCGTCCCCAAAAGGCGTCCACCGAGAGCCACCACGCCCGCCCCCTTGAAATCGTAAATGTTACACCTGCTACATTTGCTCTGCGGTGACGGGGTGAAAGGAGGGCGGAAATGGGTGGAGGTGGTAAGTTCCGCGCTTGCCGGAGGGGGGCGGGGTACGCATTGTTTCCTTTTTGTGCGATGAAAATTTGTGATGCGACGCAGTTCTATTCGGAGGTGGGGGGAGGGGTGCGCCGATATATCCAGGAGAAGCGGCGGCATATTCTGGAGCAGACGGAGGATGAGCATATTTTGTTGGTGCCGGGTGAGCGGACGGAGGTGGTGCGGGAGGGGCGACTGACGACGTGTACGGTGGCGTCGCCACGGGTGAACCGGACGTCGCGCTACAGGATTCTATTCCAGCTGGCGGAGGCGGAGCGGATGTTGTGCGAGTTGCGCCCGGATATCATCGAGTCGGGCGATCCTTATCAACTGGGTTGGCGGATGATTGAGACGGGGCGGGAGCTGCAGATTCCGGTGGTGGGGTTTTATCATTCGCATTTTCCGGAAGCGTATCTGCGCACGGTGTTGAAGTATTGCGGGCCATGGTTGCGGGACGCGGTGATGGCTTATGCACAGGATTATATTGTGAGGTTGTACAACGATTTTGATGCGACGTTGGTACCGTCGGTTTATCTGGGCGGGTTGCTGGAGGGCTGGGGGGTGGAGCGGGTGCATCCGGTGCGTCTGGGCGTGGATGTGGCGGTTTTTCGGCCGGAGCCGGGGGAGGCGGCGGAGCGGGAGGCGGTGCGGGAGAAACTGGGGTTGGCGCGCGGTCGGACGTTGTTGTTGTATGTGGGGCGGCTGGCGGGAGAGAAGAACACACCGGTGTTGTTGCAGGCGTTGCGCAAGCTGGACCGTGAACATCCGGGGCGGTTCGCGTTTTTGATCGTGGGTGACGGGGCGATGCGGGGGCGGGTGGAGGCGGCATTGAAGGATGTGGAGTCGATGCGGTGGATTTCGTTTTGCCATGACAGCGGCAGGCTGGCGCAGCTCTACCGGTTGGCGGATGTGTTTGTGCATCCGGGGGTGTGCGAGACGTTCGGGCTTGTGGCACTGGAGGCGCAGGCTTGTGGATGCCCGGTGGCGGGCATTCGGGGAAGTTATATGGACGCAAATATCATGGCGGGGCTGGAATTGTGGGCGGAGGAGAATACACCGAAGGCGTTGGCGGAGGCGGTGGTGCGGATGGTGGAGGCGGGTCCTCGGCAGATCGGAGAGCAGGCCGGAACGGAGGGGCGGCGGAGTTATGCATGGCCGGTGGTGTTCGGGCGGATATTCGACATCTACAGCCGGGCAATGGTGGAATCGAGCTCGCGCGCGCGGCACGGTGGGATGTATTCCGATGTGGGGGGCGGAATATGAGCGGTGAAGATGGAATGGTGATCCGGAAGTTCCGGGCGGAGGACCGGGCGGCGGTGCGGCGGATTTGTTGCGACACGGGATTTTTGGGCAAAGCGATCGACCCGGTATTCGAGGACCGGGATTTGTTCGCAGATTTTTTAACAGCGTATTATACCGACGAGGAGCCGGAGAACGCGGTGGTGCTGGAGGAGGGCGGTGCGGTGAGGGGGTATATCCTGGCGGCATGTGATCCGGGACGGCAGCGCCGGTGGGACCGGCGGAGGCAGCCGGGGTTGGTGGCGCGGGCATTGTGGCGGTATGCGGTGCGTTATGGGGGCGAGTCGCGGCGGTTTGTACGTTGGATTCTGTGGCGTGGCTGGCGCGAGGTGCCGGCCAAGCCGGACGGAGTGCGGGCGCATTTTCACATCAACCTGCTGCCGGAATACAAGAACGTGGGGCGGACGCGGGCGATGATCGATTTTTTTCTGGAGCAGCTGGTGGAGCATGGGGAGGAGGCGGTGTATGGGCAGATGGTGGTATTCGAGAAGCGGCGCGGGGGGCGGATGTTCGCGCGTTATGGATTCGAAGTGAGGGACTGCGTGGAGGTGACCAAGTACAAACATCTGGTGGACCACCCGGTTTTTTTGTTCACTGTGGTGAAGGATTTGCGGGCGAACACGCGGTTGTACGGGAAGGATCTATACAAAGAGAAAGAGGGGCACAAAGACGGGAACGAGGAGAGCGGGCGCTATAAGGAAGGGTGGCACGGGGAGTCTGAAACGAAAGAAAATGATGATGAGTGAGAAAACATTGATTGTGTCGTTGCACGATGTGCATGGGGGATCTCTGGACGTGGTGCGGCGGCAGGCCGAGGAGCTGGGGGCGCTGGGGATCGGCAACTTCAGCCTGTTGGTGGTGCCGCAATACCACCATGGCAGGACGTTGAAGGAGGTCCCGGCGTTGTTGGAGTGGCTGGATGCGCGGCATGGGGCGGGGGACGATCTGGTGGTTCACGGGTATTACCATGACCGTCAGGATCGTGCGGCGGGGTCGTTGTTCTGGGACCGGTTGTACACGGCGGACGAATCGGAGTTTCAGGATTTGAGCGATGGTGAGGTGCGTCACCGACTGGACCGGGCGCGCACATTCTGGAACGAACGGGGTTGGAGGGCGGAGGGGTTCATCGCACCGGCCTGGCTGATGCCGGAAACGCAGGACCTGTTGCTGAAGCGGGCCGGGTTTTCCTACACGACCCGGATCGGCACGGTGAAAAGTTTGGCGAAGGACGCTGTGACGAATGCGCAAAGTTTGTGTTACAGCAGCCGGGCGCCGTGGCGGCGTTCGTTGTCGTTGCTGTGGAATCAGTGGTTATTCTCCCGCTTGCGCAAAGGGAAAACCGTGCGTCTGTCGCTGCATCCGGGGGACTGGGAGTGGCCGCGTCCGCGGCGGCAGATTTTGGAGATCGCGGAAATGGCCTTGGCGGAGGGTTTCCGCCCGTTAACTTACGCCCAATATGTCCGCCAGATGTGATCTGCAGGTTCATTCGCGTTACTCGGACCGCCCGTCGGAATGGGTGTTGCGCAAGCTGGGCGTTCCGGAAAGTTACACCGAGCCGGGATTGTTGTACGAACGGTTGCGCGCGGAGGGGATGGATTTTGTCACGGTGACCGATCACAACCGGCTGGACGGTGCGGAGGAAATCGCGGGTCGGACGGGCGTGTTCTTGGGCGAGGAGGTGACGACTTATTTTCCAGAGGACGGCTGCAAAATTCATGTGCTGGTGTGGAATCTGGACGCGGACGAGCACGCCGAGATCGCACGGTTGCGCCAGGATATCCACGCACTGGCGGCATGGTTGCGGAGCGCGGGGCTGCCCCACGGGGTGGCGCATCCGTTGTGCGCGGTGAACGGGCGGTTGACGGTGGCGCATGTGGAAAAGCTCATGTTGTTGTTCCGGACCTTCGAGGTGGTCAACGGCAACCGGCATCCCATGGTGGCGGAAGTGACACGCGCGGTGTTGGATTCGATGACCGCTGCCCGGTTGCAGGAGCTGGCGGAGCGTCACGGGATCGAGCCGCCGGAGCCGGATTTTTGGCGCAAGTCGCAGTTCGGTTCCTCGGACGATCACGGCAGCCTGTATCCGGGCAAAACGTGGACCGAAGTGGACGTGGATTGCGCCACGCCGGAGGAGTTTCTGCGGCGGGTAATGGCGGGCGAGGGAAAGGCGTGCGGCCAGGCGGGGGACAGTCTGCGTTTTTCCAACAGCATCTACAACATCGTGTTTTCCTACGCCTCCGACCGTCTGGGCCAGACCGCGCCGCGCGGGATGAAACTCATGCGTGACGTGGCGGCGCGTTTCTTAGAGGGGCGCAACCCGGTGCAATTTTCCTTCGGCGAGATGGTGGGGCATGTGAGCGAGGCGGTGCGGACGGGCAAGGCGATGGATTTCATCAAACCGGGGGAACCCTCGTTGAACCGCCAGTTGGTGAGTTACCTGCTGGACCCGCGGGTCAAGAAAGACCTGGACCGTATCATCGCTTCGGAGCCGGACGCCGAACGGCGAACATTTCGCATGGCATCGAAAATTACCAACGATCTGATCTACCGGCTGTTCCAGAACGCGATCTCGAAGGTGGATTCGGGTGATCTGGTGGACAGTTTGCAACCCTTGTCGGGAATGATCCCGCTGGTCGCGGCAGTGGCGCCATATGGGTTTGCTTTTCATGCGATGCACGCCGACCGCCGACTGTTGCGGGCGGCGTCCGACCGTTTCCTGCCGCAACCGCCGCCCGGCTTGGCACGACGCAAGCTGGCGTGGTTCACCGATACCCTGGAGGACGTCAACGGCGTGGCCCGGACCATTCGCACCATGAGCCGTGCGGCGCTGAAAAGCGGAGAAGACCTAGTGGTGGTGACCTGTCGGTCGGACTCGAAGGTGCATGATATACGGCTGATGAATTTCGAGCCGGTGGGCGAGTTCGAGCTGCCGGAATACAAACTGCAGAAGCTGAGTTTTCCGCCGGTGCTGGACATGATCGACTACATCGAACGCGAGGGGGTGACCGAGTGTGTGATCAGCACGCCGGGGCCGGTGGGATTGACAGCACTGGCGGCTGCCAAGCTCCTGGGTTTGCCGACATCCGGCATCTACCACACCGATTTCCCGCAATACGTCCGCATTCTGACTGAAGACGAGATGATGGAGACGATGATGTGGAGCTTCATGCACTGGTTCTACTCCCAGCTGGACTTGGTCTATGTGAACTCCGAGTTCTACCGGCAGTGCTGGATTGACCGTGGCATCCCGCCGCAAAGCCTGGAAATCCTGCCGCGCGGGCTGGACACCGAATTATTCCAACCCGGGCATCGTGACCGGGAATTCTGGCGTTCACGTGGAGCGTTGGGACCGGTGTTGCTGTATGTCGGACGCGTCTCCAAAGAGAAAGAATTGGCCTTTTTGGTGGATGTGTACAAGCGGTTGCGGGCGGACGGAATGAAGTTGAGTTTGGCGGTGGTGGGAGAGGGGCCTTATGAAGAAGAGATGCGGAAATTGGTGCCCGAAGCGGTTTTCACCGGCGTGCTCAGCGGTTTTGAACTGGGGGCGGCCTACGCTTCGGCGGACTTATTTGTGTTTCCCAGCACCACCGACACATTTGGCAACGTGGTGATCGAGGCGCAGGCGTGCGGTTTGCCCACGCTGGTGTCGGATGTGGGCGGGCCGCGGGAGTTGGTACATGATCGTGTACAAGGAATGGTTCTGCCCGCCAATGACCCGGATGCATGGTGCCGGGCTGTTCGGGAATACCTCGACCAACCGCCGACCGCCGCTGAAATCGAGGCAAATGTGGCCGCCTTGCAGGAGCAGCGGAGTTGGGACACCGCCTTCCACAAGTTCTGGAACCGCAGATAGACAGGCAGGTTTTTATGTGATTCCCGTTAAAAACGGGTTGACCGAACCACACCTGTGGGTTTGTAATAGACGATTATGGCAATACCTCCGCCCCCACCACCCAAACCGAACCTTCCCGCCGGCGCGAAACTTCCCGCACCTCCGCCCGGAGGCACCCGAGCTCGGATCACCCAGAAGCCACAGGGTGCGAGCGGAGTGATCCTGCCAAAACAGACCATTGCCATACCAAATCCGGGCGTACCGCGTCCACCGATGCCCTCGGCTTCCGCTCCATCGGCACCGCGTCCGCCAGCCGCAGCAGCTCCTCAGCATCCTTCTGCCGCTACGTCCAGTGCTCTGCTAAAGACCACACAGGGCAAGTTGAAAAAGGAGACGATGCGGATTTCTCTGCCGCCGAAGCCGGGTGGATCGGGTCCGATTTCCGCGATACCCAAGCCGTCCGGAGCACCGGGATCGCCCAAGCCTCCAACTTCCGCCATCCGTCCGGCGTCCGTCACACTGCCACAGGCGTCGCCGCCTCCGCAGATGATGATGAATGTGACGCGTCCCTTGTCCGTGGCACCTCCCACGCCCCAGCCTTCGTCCCAGCCTTCGTCCCAGCCTTTTGATGCCGCAGATGCACCCACCGCTGAGATTCCCAAAAAACCGATTGCCCCGTTGCCTCAACCGCCCCAGCAGGGAACCCCGGCGACCCAGTCGATCACCAAGACCAAAGCGGTGCCAATGCCCACGCTTACCAAAGCGGGTGTTCCGGCTTCTGCTGTCCCCCTTGCACCGCCTGCGGTGCCGGCCGCGCCTCCCATGAGTAGCGGCGCGCCCAAGGTTCCCGTTCCTGCCGCTCCGGTGCTCGCACCCAAGTCACCAATGGCACCCGCCGCTGCGCCGATGATGGCGTCGGCACCCAAACCTCCCATGGCACCCATGGCTCCTGCGGCAAGCAGACCTCCCGGACCCGCCACCGCGCCGATGCCCCCAGGCGCCAGGCCCGTAGCCATCGCCCCCAAACCTCCCGGAGCACCCATCCCGGCCCCCGCCGCTCCGAGGCCGCCCATGGCTGGAGCACCGGTGGCACCCAAACCGCCCGCTCCCACTGCCCCCAAGTCGGCGGCGGATGAGGTCAAAGCCAAGACCAGCGTCATCAAACTCCCCACCGGAGTGGGCACTGGTGTCGTGCCCGGTGGACCGAAGCCGCCCACGGCTGGAATCGCCGCCAAACCCGCCGCGGGTGGCCCCCAAGCTCCCGGTGGCCCTAAAAAGCCACAGATTCCTGGTGGTGGCGCGGCCCCGGCCGCCCCGGCTCCTGGTGGTGCCCGTCCCGCCGCCGTCACGCAGATGGCACCGGTTCCGGCCGCCGCTTCGGGCGGTGCCGGTCCGGCAATCGCCGCGATGATCTTCTCCATGGCGGCTGCCGTCGTGATGGCGCTTTCCTTCTTCGAGGTGTTCTGATCTCCCGTCGTAGAAAGGGGTAAAAAAATCATCGGAAGGGTTGCATTTTCCCGGCACCCCTCCATTCTTTTGCCCTATGGCCAGCTCCCATGTCATCGAATTGAGTTCTGCGAATTTCACAGAAAAGGTGGAGAACTCCCAAGGCACCGTATTGGTGGATTTTTGGGCGGAGTGGTGCGGACCCTGCAAGATGATCGCACCCTTGCTCGACCAGATCGCCGACGCCCATGCCGATAAAGTGACCATCGGCAAAGTGGACGTTGAAAAAGAAGCGGCGTTGGCCGAAAAATTCAATGTTCGTGCGATTCCTACCCTGATCATTTTTGAAAATGGCAAGGTGAAGGATCAGATCGTGGGGATGACCTCCAAAACCAGCTTGGAACAAAAGCTGGGTCTGGCCGGTTGATTCCCTCTATGGCGGGTTCCAAGCAGCGGGCACTTTTCTGGTTCCGTCCTCACCTGCGCGAATTTCTCCTCAGCCCCGAAATCATCGACGACCTGTCCTCGATGGTGGAGCTGGTCGAACCCACTTCGCACGAGCCATCGGAATTCGCCCGGCTGTTGCCATCGGTGGACATGGTATGCGG
>CAZTYG010000031.1:0-12411 GCA_964617445.1 uncultured Blastochloridaceae bacterium | reverse complement strand
CATGTCCCGCGCGCGGTCGAAGGTGTCCTCGGCGGCCAGTTGGCGTAATTGTTGTTGGCGGTTGGCGGCGGCGGTCAGGGATTCGACGGAAACCGTCATCCCTCCCTCGGAAGGGGTGAGGGAGGCAAGGTGTTCGCGCGCCTGCGCGGTGATGGCCGCGATACGCGCGGAGGCCTCGCGCAGCGCGGCGCGCTGGTCCAAAATTTCTGCAGTGGTGGTGGCGGGTTTTTCCAGTGCGCTCAAATCCAGTTCGGAGCGGTTGGGTGTGGCGATGGAGGTGGACTCCAGCACCTGCTCCAAATCCGCCCGGCGCAGCGCGGCCTCCTGCATGGCGCGCGCGTATCGGGTCTGCTCCAGGATGTCCAATTCCATGGACTCGGCGGTATCTACCGCCTCTTTCATGTCAGCCGGGGTGGAGATATCCCGGTTCCCGGGTTCGGGCGGAGGCGGGGTGGATGACTGTGTCGTCGCGGCCGTTTCCGCTGCCGGGGTGGAACGCATTTCTTGTTGGAGAATTTCCAGTGCCCGCTTCTGGGCTTCGGCGGCGGCGCTTTGGGCGGTGCGTGCCGCGTCGGTGAGGGCTTCCGTCTGGTCGGGTTGTTCGGCCCGCGCGCGCGCGGTTTCGGCCTGACGACGCGCTTGCTCCAGGGCCTGTTCGGCGCGTTTTGCCTGCTCGGCGCGGGAGTTGGCCTGATTTTGGAGGTGTTGCATACGAGGGGCGGGGTCCTGTCGGGACGCCCTGTGCTTTTTGTCTTCCTCGGTTGCCTGTCCCGCTTTCATCCGCTCATGCCGTTCGACCACTTTCCGGTGGTCTTCCACCTGCGCCTGCATCGAAGCCAGATTCTTTTGCGCGGTTTCGGCCTGGCTCTCGGCTTTTTTCAAGGCCTCTTCCGCGCGCGCCTGATCCCGTTCGCGGTTGTGGTGGCCGAGAGCCTCGCGCACCATGTTTTCCACGGCTTGGGCACCTTCCTCCTGGGCGGTCTGCGCCTCCCTCTGGGCTTCGGCGGCCTCGTTCAATCCGGATTGTTCCAGCAGCTCGGCCGCTTCTTTTTGCAGCCGCTCCACCTCCAGCTTGGTGGCGGTCTGGGTGTCGCGCAGACGACGGCTCTCCTCGTTGTTTGGCGCCCGGTCTTCGGGCAGCAATTCCTCGATCCGCGGCATCAATGACTCCTGTAACTCCGCCGCCTGTTCTTGCATTTTCGCCGCCCGTTCCGGTGCGCGTTCTTCCAAGTGCTTTTGGAACTCCTCGTATTGCTCCAGCTTTTCCCGGTTGATCTGTTCCATCTCCTCGCGGATACGGGCCAGTTCTTCCAACCGCTTTTCGGCCTCCTCGCGCTGCAACCGGATGATGTCCTCGGAAACCTTGCGAATGCGCTCCTCGGAGACGCTCACTGATTTCTCGGCCGGATGGTCGAAAATATGTTCACGCACCGGAGCCCACAGCAGCACAAGGATCAGCAGGGTGTGCAGCAGCACCGACACGACCCACCATGTGGGGCGGGCGCGGGAGGGTTTATCTGCGGGTGTGGAGGCCAATGTTGGTGAGTCCGTGGATTTTGCAGGCTTCGATGATTTCGACGATGTGTTGGTAGGAGGCGCGCATGTCGCCGTCGATGCGCACACGCCGTCCAGGCTGCTCGGTGGCGGCCTCGGCCAGACGATCCAACAACACCGCGGTGGTCACCGGTTCATTACGGAAATATTTCTGGCCGTTGCGGTCCACTCCCAGCACCAGCAAGCCTTCCTCGGCCGGGCGATCCACCACGGCGTCGGCCGACGGCAGGTCCAACGGCAGCTCGGGCTGGATTTTTTTTAGCGTCGCGGTGACCAAAAAAAAGATCAGCAGGATGAACATGCAGTCGATCAGCGGGGCCATATCAACCCCGGGCGACTCGTCGTCTGGGCGGCGGACTTTCATGGACTAGCTTTGCGGCGGCAGAGGTTGCCCGGCGGAATCGGAAGTTTCGACTTCACCGTGCAGGAACCACAAACTCACCAAATCGGTCGCCTCCTCCTCCAGCATGGCGGCGAATTCGTTGCTCTTGGTTTTAAAATGATGGTAGGCGTAAAGCAGGGGGATGGCCAGAGACAGGCCGACCGCTGTGGTCACCAGTGCCTTGGAGATGCCACCGGCCAGCAGGCTTGGGTCACCCATATCCCCGGCCAGAGCCACGGTGTCGAAGGACTCGATCATGCCGAACACCGTGCCCAGCAGTCCGAGTAGGGGCAGCAGGCTGCCGATGACCGAGATGGGATAGGCGCGGCGCATGCCGATGCTCACCTCGCGCGAGGCGATGTCACCCGCGGTCACGCTGATGTCCTGCACCGGGTTGTCGCGGTGTTTGGCCATGAATGCGATCATGCGCGCCAGGGTCGAAGGATACTGCTCCGGCAGTGCCGCCAGGGCCCTGTAGTCCAGTTGCCGCCACAGCTCCCGCGCCCTCTCCTTGAGTCCCGCGGGCACGAATTTTTCCCGCCGCAGGGAAGCCAGCGAGCCGATCACATAAGTCACCGCCACGATGGAAAGTCCGAATTGCACCACCACCACGATGCCGCCCTCGCGCAGTTTGGTGATCCATGCCCCCCGTTTGACCGCGGGATCGGGGGTGGGGTCGTCCAACAACAATGTCTCTCCGGCCGTCGATGCCACGGCCTGCTCCGCCTCTTGGGCCGGTGCAAGCGAAACCAAAAACACAGCCATGAAGGCGGCTGCGAGTGCATGAAATTTGAAATGTTGTGCCATCATCCCGGACACACTGCCGCATGACGGCCAGAGCGGCAATGGATAAAATGGCTCGTTCGCCCCACCCCCATCCCCGGTATGCAGTCATTGATATTTTTTCCCGGAATGCATAATATTTCCCTCATGACCACCACCACATCTCCTGCCGAACGCCTCTTGCAGCGCGCGGCGGACCATGAAAGCGGGTGTTTGGAGGTCCTCTACGGGCCATTCCAAGGAAGGCTTTATCTGGACAAGGGACGGCTCATCCAAGCTGCCTTCCTGGACAAACGTGGAGTTTCCGCCGCATACGACCTCCTCTCCCTGTCCGAAGGCGTGTGTAAATGGCACAAAGACCTCTCTCCCGAACACGCCGCCATGGACATGGACGTGTCCGAAATCCTCGCCGGGCTGGAGGAGACCCGCGAGTCGGAATCCGCCGCCGATACCCAGGTCGAGATGCTCACCGATCCCGCCGAAATCCTCAAAGCCCATGAGGCCGCGCGGAAAGGCGAGAGCGACCTCATGGACCGCCACATTTTGCTTTTCGAATCCCTCAACCGCGACGAGGGCACCATTGCCTTCAAGCTCGAAAGCCGCAGCCAGGCCTGTTACCTCATCGGTCGCGATCCCTCCTGCACCCTCGTCCTCGACGATTCCTCAGTCGAGCCCATCCATGCCAGCCTCCTCGTCCATGACAGTGACGTTGAAATCTGGGACATGGGCACCGTGGAAAAAACCGCCATCAACGGAGTGCCGGTGGAGCGCGCCCTGCTTGACCACGGCGATGTTCTGCGCATTGGCGCCACCGAATTCCGTTACACCATACGCGTCCGACGCGGCACCGCTCTCAATGCCGGTGCCATACCGCTGGTCCCACCGGAAGAGGCCGCCGCACCCAGCACGGACCCCGAACCCACCCGCGCCACTTCCGAACCCCTCCGCTTCGATCCCGCCGCCGCCCGTAAAAAAACACCGCGCGGTGCCGCCGCCAAATTGCTCCGTTCCCTCTTCCGCAAAACCATGAAAATCAACACCCAAGTCCGCCGCTGATATGAAAACCTGGATCATTGAGGACGACCCCGCGACCCGCATGTTGGTCAAAACGCTCGCCGCCTCCGCCATTCCCACCGAAGTCCGCGACTTTCCCTCCGCCGAGGCCGCCCTCGCCGCCCTCGCCTCCGATCCGCCCGACCTTTGCCTGGTGGACATCGACCTCCCCGGAAAAAGCGGCATCGAATGCGTCCACGAAATACGCACTACCCTTCCCTCCGGCTCCGAGCACATTCCCTACATCATCATGGTTACCAGCCACGACAGCCCCGATGTGCTCGACGAGGTCTTTCGCGCCGGGGCCAACGACTTCTTCTCCAAGCCCGTCCATGCCAAAGTCCTGCAAACCCGCATGCAGATCGCCCGCCGCCTCATCTCCCAGGCCGTCATGCAGGTCGAGTCCGACTACTGCCGCACCCTCATCGCCTACGCATTCAACCACGCTGCCACCGCCATGGCCGTTGTCGAACGATCCGAGCCCGCCAACGGCCTGCCCCTCCTCTTCGCCAACCGTGCCTTGCGAAGTCTCCTGGGCTCCATCGGTGGGGAAGATATCATCGGCCACCCCATCACCGCCACCTTGCAATGCCCCGATGATTTCGCCGCCCGCATCACCGCCGCGGCGGCGGAAAACCGGGTCTTTACCGATTTTTTGGCAACCCATTCCGAACCCCTCAATCTTGCCGGCCTCACCCTCACCCTCGAACCCGTTCGCGACGGCGATACCGAGACCGGTTACGCCTTGCTGCGCCTTGATGCCACCGTTGGCTGAGAGGCTGATTCTTTGCAACCAGGAACGAAGGTCGCAGAGAACGGAAGACCGAGGTCCGTTTTGCAGTGCGGCGGCAGAGGGCGCCAACCCGGCGACGCCGCTTGGGGATGGAGCGGAGCGACGGGGTCCGTGGTCCACCCTGCCGGCTCCCTGCATTCCGGTTCACCCACCCCCGCCCTCGGACGCTCCCCAGGCGGTGTCGCCGCTGCGCTCTGCCACCGCACTGCAAAACAGCCACCTGCGACTTCCGTCTCCGTTCAAATCCCCATTGCGCCGACCGTTGTGTTGCGGAATACTGCGTGAATGTCCATGCCGGGGTTGCGTTGTTGGTGCGAGATTGATCTGAAGGCACTGCGACACAACGTGCGGGTGGTGCGCGGGCTGGTGGGGCCGCGTGTGGCGATGATGCCGGTGGTAAAAGCGGACGCCTACGGCCACGGCCTGGAACAAGTGGCGCGCGCGCTGGACAAGCTTTCTGCCAAGGACTGTCGATATCTGGGCTGCGCGTGTGTGCAGGAAGGAGAGGCGTTGCGCCGTTGCGGAATCAAGCGGCCGGTCTTATTGCTCAGCAGTGTGCTTGCCGACGAGCTGGCACGGGTCGTCCGAGCTGGCCTGACAATGACGATCTCCAGCGTGGCGGAAGCCCGTCTTGCGGCCGCTGCCGCCGCCATGGCAGGGCGAACGCTGGAGGTGCATGTGAAAGTGGACACCGGCATGGGGCGGTTGGGGGCCGCGCCCGTGGACGCGGCGGCGGTGATTGACTCCGTGCGGTCGGAGCCGAGCCTTGTTCTGGGCGGATTCTATACCCACTATGCCAGCGCCGACGAAGACGCCGCATATACGCTCCGCCAGTGGCGCACCTTTCAAAAACTGCAACATCCCGGAGACGGTGTCCTGGTCCATGTCTGTAACAGCAGTGGCCTTACCGGTCTGCCACGTTCTCACGCCGACATGGTTCGACCGGGCATTCTACTCTATGGTGTGAGCGCCCGTGCATCCCTCGCCGCGCGGCTCAAACCGGTGATGACATGGAAAAGCAAAATTATTTTTCTCAAGCAAGTCGCGCCCGGCACACCTCTGAGTTATGGCGCCAGCCACCGCACCACCCGCCGCGCGCGCATCGCCAACATTGCCGTCGGTTACGGCGACGGCTTGTTCCGCTCGCTGTCCAACCGCGGATCGGTGCTCATCAACAGCCGCCGCTGCCCGATCGTCGGACGGGTGACCATGGACCAGATTCTGGTCGATGTGACCCGCGCCGGGAGTGTGAACGTGGGTGATGAGGTGGTTTTGATCGGGCGGCAGGGTAAGGCCGTCCAGACCGCCGCCGCAATGGCCCGCGACGCCGGCACCATTCCCTACGAAATTTGGTGCCACATCACCCGCCGCGTGGTTAAACTCTACTCATGAACCTTGGAACCATGCTCATTCGCTGGCTGTTGCTCACCCTCTCGGTATGGGTGGCCGCCGTTCTCATTCCCGGCATCGATTACGGTGATAGCTGGAAGGCCCTTCTCATCGCCGCACTGGTGCTCGGCATTCTCAACACCCTGATCAAACCGGTGTTGTTGCTGCTGTCCCTGCCATTTATCGTCGTCACCCTCGGACTCTTTCTGTTGGTGATCAACGCCCTGTTGCTCATGCTCACCGCCGCGCTGGTGCCCGACTTTAACGTCGATGGCTTCTGGTCGGCGCTCTTCGGCTCGATCATCATCAGCCTGGTCAGCCTATTCCTCGGCGGCTTTCAATCCGGCGGAGGCCGGGGCGGCGACCGGCGGTCCGGCCGCAGCGATGTGATCGACATCTGATCCGCCCTCGGATCCTCGGATGGCGCCCTTGTTCCGGCGGTGCCGGTCAACCCCCGCCGGCGGTCGTCGTGCGGCGTTCGCGCAACACCTTCAACAACTCCGTCGCTTGGCCGTGCATCTGCTCGAACCGCGGGTGCTGGGGATTGCGGCGGATGAGATTGACGATCTCCGTGAGCTTGATGTCGCTGGGCGCGATCCGGAAAAGGTCCGCCTGTTTTTGGAACTGCAGCCACGGTTCCTCTTCGTCACGCCAGCGGTCGGCATCCCGCATCTCTTGCGAGCGCATGGCAATGTATTGGTCCCAGGCCTGTCCAAGCTGCGGGTTTTTATCTTCGCGCAACGGGGTGAGAATGAACTCCCGGTAAAGTTGGGGTATCTGCCGCAGAGACCAGCCGGCCTCCGGTTTGCCTGCCAGCTCCTTGACCTGGAAATAACGAATCACCTTGCTGCTGCCAATCTCCTGCCCGGCCAGATCAAATGCGCGGATGGTTCCATAGTTCGAGGCGGTGGACTTGATCCAGCTTTCCCATTCGGGGTTGCCGACCGCGCCCGCCTGCATGGTGGCAAACTGGTAGCCGAACCGCATGAGCTGAAAGTGGGCTTGAAGGCAGCGGTCGATGTGACCCACGCGGGCCTCGGCTTCAGCGACCTTTTGTTGATGTTCGCGCCGTTGCTCCAATGTTGTGTCTGTGCGCGGCAGATCAGGGGGGAATTCCGGATCGGGCAAATCCATGCCGACTTCCTTCATCAGCGCCCGCGCCGCTTGGCCGCTGGTCGCCGCTCCGGTCAGACGCGTCAGAAACGCCTCTTGGGTCGCCTTCTCCGACTGCTCGCGGACCCGTTTAACGTCCCGCAACGCATTTTCCAGAGTATCCACCGTGGTCTGCGCGGACAGTTCCCCGGAACATAATCCAAGGACCAGCCATCCCCACAAAATACGACGGATACACATCATCATCATCATCGATTCATCCTAGGTGGAAATTACCCAAACGCATTAAAAATCGTCTTGGCCCCCTTGACCCTTACCAGCCTGCCAACTCCTCGCCGGGCGACAGGACTTGAATCGAGGGAATGTGGTGGAAGTGGTTGTCGTCGCCGGGCACCGCCGCACCCATGGACATGGCGGATGCGGCGATGAGAATATCCTGTGCGGAGAGAACCCGCACCCTTGCGGTCCAGTTGCCAGGCCAATTGAGTGGCCGTCTCCCAGATTTGATTCGTGGTGGGCACATTCACCATCACGTCAAAAAAGCCCGTCAACAGACCGCGGACCCGCGGCGCTTTCAGCCCGCGCACCACTTCCAGACGGATGATACCACATGTGGCCAGATCGGCCTGACCCGCCCGTCCTCCAATTTGGACTCTGCGAAGAGCGGCGGAACGAAATCAGACCGCCTTGGTGCCGCGCTCTTCGGTGCGGATGCGAATGACATCCTCAATATTGGTGATAAAAATTTTACCATCGCCGATCTTGCCGGTCTTGGCGGATTTAATGATGGCGGCCACGGCGGCGTCCAGCGTGCCGTCGTCCAGCACGACCTCGACTTTCACCTTGTGAAGAAAGTCCACCGTGTATTCGCTGCCGCGGTAAATTTCGGTGTGGCCTTTCTGGCGGCCGAAGCCCTTGACCTCGGTCACGGTCAACCCCTCAATACCCACTTCGGACAGGGCGTCTTTGACATCTTCCAGTTTGAACGGTTTGATAATGGCTTCGATCTTTTTCATGGGCAGAAGGAGTCAACCGTAGTGCGCGCTGCGCGTCGAGAAAGAAAACGGCTATGCATGGGTTCAAAATCACCCCAGGGCAGCGCGAATGTCACGGGCCTCTTGCAGGGCTTGTTCCACCGTTTCACTAAGCACGCAGAAATGGCCCATCTTGCGGCCGGGGCGGGCTTCGGACTTGCCGTAGAGATGGAGCTTGGCGCGCGGATGGCGCAGGATGATGTTCCAGTCGGGAGCCAGGCCGTCGCGCCAGACATCACCGAGCAGGTTGACCATGACCACCGGGGAGAGCAGGTCCGGGGCGCCCAGCGGCAGGCCGCAGACGGCCCGCAGTTGTTGCTCGAACTGGCTGGTGACGCAAGCGTCGAAGGTATAATGCCCGGAGTTGTGCGGACGCGGGGCCAGTTCATTTATCAGTAATTTTCCGTCGCGGGTGAGGAACATCTCCACCGCCAGCAAGCCCACGACCTTCAAGTCCGCAGTGATGGCGGAGGCCAGTTCCACGGCCCGGCTCTGAATGGCGGGATCGATTCGTGCGGGAACAATTGAGAAGTCCAGGATGTGGTGGGTGTGGATGTTTTCGGAAACGGGAAAGGCGCGGATTTCTCCTTCCCGCGTGCGGGCGCACACCACCGAGAGCTCGGCGGCAAAATCCACAAACCCTTCCAACACCCCTCGCGGCGCACCGAACTTACTCCAGACCGCGACGGGGTCTTGCCCGCCAACGAGCTTTTGTTGGCCCTTGCCGTCGTAACCGAAGTCGGCGGTCTTCAGCACCGCCGGAGTGCCGATCCGTCCGAGGGCGGCCGCCAGGGCTTCGGCGGTGTCCACCACTTCGAATGGCGGCAGCGGATAGCCGTTTTGGTGGAGGAACGTCTTCTCGCGTTCGCGGTTCTGGCAGGTGAACAGCACAGTCCAGTCCGGAAAAATGGGGGTGATGCACGCCAGTTGCTGCAGCACGGGAGCGGGAATGTTTTCAAACTCAAAGGTGATGGCCTGCACCGTGCGGGCGAATTCCTCCAGCGCGGCACTGTCCTCATACGACGCGTTGCATTCGCGGTCGGACACCTGACCTGCCGGGCTTTCCGGGGAGGGTTCGTAGGTATGCACTCGATAGCCCATGCGCCGCGCGGCGATGGCGAACATGCGGCCCAACTGGCCGCCGCCAAGCAGGCCAAGGGTGTTTCCGGGGGGAATCATTGGTGGAGTTTCCACGCCTGCGCCACGGATGGCAAGCGAGAGACCAGATTTTTCGATTGCGCCGGGCGCGGAGTCCCGCCCACCCCGCCGGAGGCGGGGGATTCGTGTGGGGAGGGCGGGACTCTGTGCCCGCCGGGGGCGAGCGCTCGTTCAGAGCGTGTGGGGGTGGTGGATCAACTTGTGGGAATGATTCTCGCGTGAACCAGGGTGGTCCCATCGACGAGCGAAGCGCTCGTCCTACAGCTCGGATGTATGTGTCCGGCCGGGAGGAGATCAGCGGGCATAACCCGAAACTCAAATCCCGAAACCGAAACTCCGACCCACCCCCTCGCCGGATGTGCTAGGGTGGGGCGATGGACGAGAAGCGCGAGGAACGGACCAACCGGTTGATCCATGAGCAATCCCCGTATTTGCTGCAACATGCGGGCAATCCGGTGGATTGGTATCCATGGGGCGATGAGGCGTTCGAAAAGGCGCGCGCGGAAAATAAACCGATATTCCTATCGGTGGGCTACTCAACTTGTCATTGGTGTCATGTGATGGAGCACGAGTCGTTTGAACGCCCCGAAGTGGCGGAGGTGATGAATAGTTCGTTCATCAATATCAAGGTGGACCGGGAGGAACGTCCGGATGTGGACCGGTTGTATATGGACTTTGTGCAGGCGACAACGGGGCATGGGGGCTGGCCGATGAGTGTGTGGCTGACGCCGGAGCGGAAGCCGTTTGCGGGGGGAACGTATTTTCCACCGGAGGATCGATACGGTCGGCCGGGATTCGTGACGGTGTTGCGTCGGATCGCCGAGTTGTGGGAAGGGGAGCGTGACCGTTTGGAGGAGCAGGCGGACGGGGTGATGCGGCATTTGGCGGCGGAGGCGGACCGCGCGGAAACGGCCCGCCCGGAAGCGATCTGGTTGGAAACGACTCAGGCCGGGTTGGCACGGCGCTTCGATTCCCGCGAGGGTGGATTCAGCGACGCGCCGAAGTTCCCCCGTCCGTCGGTCTTGGATTTTATGCGGCGGAGGGCGGCGCGGCATGCTGGCAGCGAGCGGGGGCGGGAGACCGCGCGTATGGTGGATTTCACGTTGGAACGCATGGCGCGGGGCGGGATGTTTGATCATGTAGGCGGTGGCTTTCATCGTTATTCGGTGGATGCGCGCTGGCATGTGCCGCATTTCGAAAAGATGCTCTATGACCAGGCACAACTGGTAGTGGCATATCTTGAAGCATGGCAGGCGGGAGGTGACCCGGTCCATGCGGCGGTGGTGCGGGATGTGCTGGGTTATGTGGCGCGCGACATGACGGCACCGGACGGCGCGTTTTATTCCGCCGAGGACGCGGACAGCAAAGAGAGTGCGAACGCGCCCCGCGCGGTGGAAGGGGCGTTTTATGTATGGACGCGGGAGGAACTAGACCGGGCGTTGACGGCGACGGAGTCGGCGGCATGGCGGTTGATGTTCGGCGTGAAGGACGGCGGCAATGTGGATCCCGCATCCGATCCGCACGGGGAGCTGGCTGGAAAGAATGTGTTGATTGGAACGGGCCATGCGGGCGCGGTGGCGGCGGAGTTGGGTACCAGGGTGGAAGACTTGGAGGGATTACTGAGGGCGGCACGTAAAAAACTCTTCGCCGCGCGGGTGTCCCGCCCGCGGCCCCACTTGGACAACAAGATCATCGCCGCATGGAATGGTATGATGACATCGGCATTCGTGCGATCGGGCGCGGCGCTGGGGGAAACGGATTTCACCCGGCGCGGCGTACGGGCGCTGGAGTGGCTGCGAAGGAATTTGTGGGAGGAAGGCCGGCTATACCGTGCGTTTCGCGGACGGCGTTCAACAGTGCGCGGGTTTGCGGCGGACTATGCGGCGGTGATCCGCGCGGCTTTGGATATCTTCGAGGTGGAGGGGGACGCGGAGTGGCTGGAATGGGCGGTCGAGCTGCAGACGGCGATGGACCACGAGTTCGCCCATCCGGCGGGCGGATATTATGAATCGGCAGCGGGCGATGCCTCGCTGCTGCTGCGCCAGCGGGAGGACCATGACGGCGCGGAGCCGTCGGCGAATTCGGTGGCGGCGGACAATTTATTGCGACTGGCGGTGATGACAGGGGAGGAGTCGTATCGGGATAGGGCGGAGAGATTGTTGGAATCGTTCGGGCCGTTGTTGCGGGACGCGGGGATGATGCTTCCGGCGATGTTGTGCGCGGTGGACCGGTTGGTGGCACCGCCGCGTCAAGTGGTGATGGCGGGAGATTTTTCCAACGGGGATGGACCGGCGCTGCTGGCGGCGGTGTGGCGTCGGTTTGATCCGGACCGGGTCGTATTGCGGGCCGATGGGCCGGGTGGTGGCGGCAAGACTGCAGGGATGAAACCGGTGGACGGCAAGCCGACGCTTTATGTGTGCGAGGATTTTGTGTGCCGGGCGCCGGTGACACGGGTGGAGGAGATGGATTCATTCCCATAGCATGATCCACGAACCCCCGCCCTCCGGGCGCTCCCAAAGCGGTGTCGCCGCTGCGCTCTGTCACCGCACTCCAAAACCGATATGGAGCACAGCGACGGGATCAGCGGACCAATCTAAGGAGCTGTGAATAGGTGCCTTGCTCGCGCCTCATCCAGCGGCTTTCCGGGATTTTTTTCTTTTCCTTGGGCGCGGAACGTCCGCCCCGAAACGGAAACGGCGTCATCCGTAAAGGATGACGCCGTTTGGAACCGGACCTTCGGGAGTGCTTACTTGGTGGGCACTTCGGAAATGGTCTTGAGGATGCGGCTGGCGATCTGGTAGGGGTCGCCTTGGGAGTTGGGACGACGATCCTCCAAGTAGCCTTTGTAGCCGGCGTTGATGAAGGAGTGCGGCACACGGATCGAAGAACCGCGGTCGGCGATGCCGTAGGTGAACTTGTCGATCGACTGGGTTTCGTGCAGACCGGTCAGACGCAGATGGTTGTCCGGGCCGTAAACCGCGATGTGCTCGTCCATGTTCTTCTGGAACTGGGCCATGAGTTTCTCGAAGTATTCCTTGCCGCCGACTTCACGCATGAACTTGGTGGAGAAGTTGGAGTGCATACCGGAGCCGTTCCAATCGCCGCGGATGGGTTTGCAGTGGTATTCCACATCGACGCCGTATTTTTCGCAC
>CAZTYG010000030.1:0-12455 GCA_964617445.1 uncultured Blastochloridaceae bacterium | reverse complement strand
GTGAGCGGGATGGCCGGCGCATCCGCCACCGCCTCCCCGACCTGCTGGCCGGTGAAGTGTTGGTGGGCGGTGAACACCGACCCGCTCGCCAGCACCAAGGGACGGCGCAAAATGACGTGGACGTTGCTCAAGCGGCGGACGGCACTCTGTCTTCAACGTCCGTGCCGGGACCTCACCGTAGTGACCGCAGCCAGTTCCAACCATTTTTATTCGGCCGTGAATCTGCTTGATAGTCTCGCCCGGCATGAACCCGGTGCCGCAGTGATCTTTTATGACATCGGCCTGGAGGAGGAGCAGCACGCGGCATTGGTGGAGGACTTTCCCGGCGTGAATATCCGCCGGTTCGATTCCAGTTCCTATCCGGAACATCTACAGCTGCCGGAAAATCTCCGGGTCTTTGCGTGGAAACCCGCGATCATTCGCGTGGTTTTCGACTCCCTGGGCCATTCGCTTCTCTGGCTGGATGCGGGTTGTCTGCTCACCCGGCCATTGCATTGGACGCGTAGAATTCTGTGCGCGCACGGGGTTCACGCGGTCCGCTCGCCCGACATCGTGGCGCGCTGGACCCATCCGGGCACGATTCAGGCATTGGGGCTGCCGGAGAGTTTTCTGGAAGAACACAATTACGATGCCTGCAGGGCGGGGTTCACCCCCGCCGTGCCGGGGGTACCGGACTTGGTCCACAAGTGGTTTGCGGGCGCGATGGACCGCGCGGTCATTGCCCCGCCGGGAGCGAATTGGGGCAACCACCGCTACGACCAGCCTGTCTTCACTGTTCTGCTTCACCGCGACGGCTGGTCGCGGCGGTTGCCATTTCTGCCGCGCAACCTCGACGGTATTCTGCGGCACCAGGATGTGGGCTGAGGGAAGGAAGTATGCTTTACGCGCACATGATCCGTTGCGATGATGCGCAAATGCCAACCGTTACGATGCGCCCAATTCCAGAGGAAGGACTTGTGAATAGCGCACGGGATCAAAAGCCCTGCAAAGAGTTGTGCAATCTGGATCGGCTGAATCGCGATGCGGAGAAAAGGTGGGCTTCCAAATTGGTGCGGGACAATGCGCTGACCCGTCCACTCGTCAGTTTTCAAGCGAACAAAGGCCGGGCGGTCTATCGGTGGTATAAATACAAGGAGGCGTTTTCCGCAGCGCTGGTGGAACATTTCCTTGGCCGATACCAAATCAGAAGCGGAGTTTTGCTTGATCCGTTCGCTGGAAGCGGCACCGCGATGTTTGCCGCGAGCGGAATGGGAATGAAAGCCGAAGGAATCGAGTTGCTTCCCATCGGACAGACCCTCATCACCACCAAGCAGATAATTGATTCGGGCCTAGATGACGGGGACATCTCCAGATTGGAGCAATGGCGCGGGGGTGTCCCGTGGAAAAAATCATCCACCCGCAGGGCCATTGATGAGCTGCGAATCACACGCGGTGCGTATCCAGCGGAAACGCTTGACGCCATGGAGCGATACCTGGGTTCTTTGGAGTTGGAACCGGAGAAGGTCCGGAGCGTTCTGTTGTTCGCATTGCTATGCGTTGTTGAGAACATCAGTTACACACGGAAGGACGGCCAGTATCTCCGGTGGGACCACCGGTCAGGGCGTCGTCAGGGCAAGAAACTCTTCGATAAGGGAAATATTCCGGACTTTGACAAAGCCATCACGGAGAAGTTGGACGAAATTCTTGGGGATCTGCGCGCCACCGGATTGCCCAATGACTTCTTTCAACCTGCTTGTTCCAAGGCCAATACAGTGCTTCATGCCGGATCGTGTCTTCAAATTCTGCCGTTACTCCGGCCAGAGTCCTATGATTGCGTCGTCACCTCCCCACCCTACTGCAACCGCTATGACTACACGCGCACCTACGCGCTGGAACTCGCGCTGCTCGGCGTGGGAGAGGAAGGAGTGTTGAAACTGCGACAGGAGATGCTGAGTTGCACGGTGGAGAATCGGGCCAAAGATCTGCTGTCCATGAATCCGGAATGGAGCGGAGCGGTCGCCGCCGTGGAAGGTCATCATTTGCTCCAAAGCATCATCGGATATCTCGAATCCCAAAAAAGCAAGGACCAGCTCAACAACTCCGGTATTCCGCGCATGGTGCGCGGCTATTTTTACGAGATGGCCTGTGTGGTTCAGGATTGTGGACGCGTGCTGAAGCGCGGCGGGCGACTTCTCATGGTCAATGATAACGTCCGTTATGCGGGTGCGGCGATATCCGTCGATATCATCCTCTCGGAGATTGCCGAACAACTCGGTTTTATAGTGGAAAACATTCTTGTCCTGCCGAACGGCAAGGGCAACAGCAGCCAACAGATGGGGACGCATGGCAGGGAAGCACTTAGAAAATGTGTCTATGTTTGGCGTAAAAAATGATTCATGCGCGGGCCATATCAAAATCATCTAAAATCGAGCAAGAGCCTGCAGACCACTTATGAGGCGGTCCGGGCGGGTTTTATTGCTCTGGCCCTGGAGAAGAACCGGCTTGCTTCGCCTCTGGTGGACCAGGCACGCACCTTAAAATCAATCGCATCCAAAGTAGCCGCACCCGCTGATCTGCTGTCCATGACCGAAATACAAGCGTCATTGATAACCGCAGCGGGCGTTTCGGACAAAGCCTCCAGACATCTTACCGACGCGGATAAAAAGGTGGCCGTGACAGACTTTATCAAAACATTCCTTGAGCCTGCCGGAGTCCATTTTGCAGAGGAGTTGGTTTACCGGTTTCTTCTGACCCGTGGTGACACCCTCGGCGGCGCCATGAGAAATATCGGCGGCTTCATGGCTCAAAAGAAGTTGTCGAGGACGATCATATCCCATTTAACCCTCTCCGGACAACAGGCCCTGGCATTGCGCAATGGAACCGAGCAATGGACCAAATTGCGCGCGGGTGACCCGGATATCGAAGGCTCGCTACGTGGTATATTCTGGGATGTTGGCAACAATCCTCGAACCCTTCTATACAACGTGAAAGTGCCATTGGTCGGAAACAATGTGGATTTTTGCCTTCTGAGCAGCAGGTCCGAAGATGCAAGGTCGGTGGGCATCAGTAAGCCGGGCCAATATCTTGCACTCGGCGAACTCAAAGGGGGGATTGATCCTGCCGGTGCCGACGAACACTGGAAAACCGCACGCACTGCGCTGGATCGGATTCACAGGGCGTTTGCGAAGAAAAAACTCCGTCCGCATACGTTTTTTGTCGGTGCTGCAATCGAAGCCAGGATGGCAATTGAAATATGGCGTATGTTGAAAAGCGGCAAATTGGCGAATGCCGCCAACCTCACCAACGAAGATCAAATGGTTTCCATTACAAAATGGTTATGTGAAATGTGAACCCCCGCTGGAGGCGGGCGGTACTATTTCCCCGGTGCGCAGACGTTGCAGCCGCGGATTTGTTGGAAGAAGTCGTTGCCTTTGTCGTCCACCAGAATGAATGCGGGAAAGTCCTCGACCTCGATTTTCCAGACCGCCTCCATGCCTAGTTCCGGGTATTCGAGGGGTTCGACTTTTTTGATGTTGTCGCGGGCGAGAATGGCGGCGGGGCCGCCAATGGAGCCCAGATAGAAGCCGCCGTATTTTTTACATGCTTCGGTGACCTGTGGACTGCGGTTGCCCTTGGCGATCATAATCATGGAGCCACCGTGGGACTGGAACTCGTCCACGTAGCCGTCCATGCGTCCGGCGGTGGTGGGCCCGAAGGAGCCGGAGGGCAGTCCGGCCGGGGTCTTGGCGGGGCCGGCGTAATACACTGGGTGGTTTTTGAGGTAGTCGGGCAGGCCGCCGCTGCTGTCGAGCCGCTCTTTGAGTTTGGCATGGGCGATGTCGCGGGCGACAACGATGGTGCCGGTCAGCTCCAGCGGGGTGGTGACCGGGTGTTGCGACAGCTCCGCGAGAATGTCTTTCATCGGGCGGTTGAGGTCGATCTTGACGACATTGCCGTTGCGTTGGAGGCGGCGGTGTTGTTCGGGGATGTATTTGCCGGGATCGGCCTCCATTTTTTCCAGCCAGACGCCATCGGCGTTGATCTTCGCTTTGATATTGCGGTCGGCGGAGCAGGAAACGCCCATGCCGATGGGGCAGGAGGCGCCGTGCCGCGGCAGGCGGATGACGCGGACATCGAGGGCGAAGTATTTGCCGCCGAACTGGGCGCCAATGCCGCAGGTGCGGGCGGATTCCAACATACGCTGCTCCATGTCCAGATCGCGAAAGGCGCGGCCGTGTTCGTTGCCGGTGGTGGGGAGGTGGTCGAGGTATTTGGTGGAGGCGAGTTTGACGGTTTTCAGACAGGCCTCGGCGGAGGTGCCACCGATGACAAAAACGAGGTGATAGGGAGGGCAGGCGGCGGTGCCGAGGGTGAGCATTTTTTCGGTCAGGAATTTTTCCAGCCGTCCGGGCACGACGGTGGCGCGGGTTTCCTGGAAGAGAAACGTTTTGTTGGCCGAGCCGCCGCCTTTGGCCACGAAGAGGAATTCGTATTCCATGCCGTCGGCGGCATAGAGATCGATCTGCGCGGGTAGGTTGGTGCCGGTGTTTGTTTCGGTCCACATGTCCAGCGGGGCGTTCTGCGAGTAGCGCAGGTTTTCGCGGGTGAAACATTCATGGACACCGCGCGAAAGCGCTTCTTCGTCGTGGCCACCGGTCCAAACCCGTTGGCCCTTTTTGCCGACGATGGTGGCGGTCCCGGTGTCCTGACAGAATGGCAGGATGCCGTGCACGGCAACCTCGGCGTTGCGCAGCAGGGTCAGGGCGACGTTGCGGTCGTTGGCGGAGGCCTCCGGGTCGTCCAGGATCGCGGCCACTTGGCGCAGGTGGGCCGGGCGCAGCATAAAGGAGATGTCATGGAAAGCGGCCCGCGCCAACTCGGTGAGAGCCCGCGGGTCGATTTTCAACACGGATTGCCCCTCGAAGTCGGCCGTGGAGACAAAGTCATCAGTCAACAAACGGTATTCGGTGTCGTCGGGTTCCAACGGAAACGGCTTCTGGTAAACGAAATCAGGGACGGGCGTGGGCATGGGAAAAGATTAGACGAGAGCCGCTTGAAAATCCAGAAAGATTAGAAAATATGATGAATGATGATTGGAAAAATGGGGCTGGTAGTTCCGGGTTGACAATCTTTCGTGATATCCAAAGCCTAGGCGACCAAGCGGAATCGCCATCCTGCATGAAATCCATCGATGAGTTGAAGCAAATCGTTGCCCGCCTGCGCGGCCCGGGCGGTTGCCCGTGGGATCAGGAGCAAACCCACCAGTCCATTCGCACCCAGCTCCTGGAAGAGTGTTACGAAACTTTGGAGGCCATCGACGAGGCCGACGATGACATGCTGCGCGAGGAGCTGGGCGACGTGTTGCTCCACATCGTGTTTCACGCCCAACTCGCCGCGGAGCGCGGCGCCTTCGAACTCGATGACGTCGCCGCCGGGATCAACGACAAACTGGTCCGCCGCCATCCCCACGTGTTTGGTTCGAAAGCCGAAAAACTCGCCGACTCCGCCGCCGTGCTCAAAAAATGGGACGAATTAAAACAAGCCGAGAAACAGGAGCGGACCAGCGCGCTGGACGGTGTTCCTCCGATCCTTCCCGCCCTCATGCTGGCCCAAGAAATTCAAAAAAAGGCGGCCAAGTCGGGCTTCGACTGGCCTGACATCGGCGGCGTGCTTGAAAAAGTCCGCGAAGAAATCGCCGAACTGGAAGCCGACCGCCATGATCCGGCCCGCGCGCATGAGGAACTGGGGGATTTGTTTTTCGCGCTGGTCAGCGTCGCGCGACATTTGGGTTTGGACGCCGAGCTGGCCTGCCGCGACGCCACCCGGAAGTTTGACCAACGTTTCCGCCATGCCGAGTCTGCCGCCCGCGCCGTCGGCCGCCCATTGACCGACCACAATTTGAAGGAACTCAACATCCTCTGGGACCGTGCCAAGCAAAGCGAACGCAACGGCTAATGTGGAGTGGTGGGCGGGCGGAATTATTTCCGGAGGGCGGCGCGGTGGCGTGCGAGGAGGAGGGAACCGAGTCCGAGGGCAAGCAATGCCCAGGTGGAGGGTTCGGGAATGACGGAGAAGTCGGTGATGACGAGTTGGTGGGAGTTGTAGTCGAAATACACGCCTTTGCCGGCACCGAGGCCCTGCCAAGTGATGTTGGCAAAGGTGCCCTCGACATCGGCTGCGGAGAAGAAGTCGGGCAAAATGGTGCCCACGGCGGGATCAAAGCCGTCCTCGAAGAAGAGTTTGAGGGTGCCGCCGAGGTAGAAGGTTTCGGAGATGTCGAGAAAGTCGTATTCCCCGGGGAGGCTGCCGAAGTATTCGATTTCGGTGATGGAAGAGGGTCCCAACTCAAGGCTGCCGTTGATGATTTCGATGGTGCCGGGGGAGAAGCCGGGGGCAAGCACCCCGCTGATATAGATGCGATTGCCGGTGGTGAGAGTGATTTTGGCGTTGCCGCGCAGAGACCCGAACGTGGCACCGGAGGGCACAAGGAGGGTGCCTGTGCCGCCACCCCGCGTGCCGAAACTGCCGCGGGTAAACGTGGCTGGTTGGGCGCTGTAAACCGTCATGCTGCGTTCCCCGATGTCCAATCCCTGCGTGTTCAACGTGACGGTACCGGTGGGGGTGGCGATGGTTTTAGGCTGGTCATCGGTGCCGACCACATCACCGACCACCACGCCGTAGCCGGAGAAGTTGCCGCTGACGGCGAGGGTCTGTTCCTCGTCCACAAAAACGATGGAGTTGGCGAGCTGCAGGTTGCCTGTGATGGAGCCATGGCCCTCGTAGGCATCGAGGGTCATGGTGCCCCCGCGGGTGTCGATGTCACCGCCCGCGGAAAGGACGTTGCCGAAGATGGCCGTGCCGGTCGAGTAAATGACCGCGTCGCGGTCGCCGACAACGAGCAATTGGTCGGAGGTCTTGAAGTTGACTTGGCCGGTGGGGGAATTCAGCGGATTGGCGTTATCGGATTCGATGGTGCCCGCGCCGAGCACGACCCCGTAGCCGGTGAGGTTGCCGTCGATGGTCAGGGTCTCGGCGGCATGGAGATCGATCACGGAGTTTTGCAGAACGGTGTCGGCGTGAATGGTGCCCGGCCCGCGGATGACCGTGTTGATGACCCGCATGCCATTCTCCGAGGCGATGGCGCCGTTTTCCATGAGCAATTCCCCGGTGCTGGAGTAGCTGTTCAGGCGCAGGAAGCCGTCGCGGGTCAGGTTGTGGGTGCCGGTGAGGGTGGCTTGGGCATTGGAGTAAACGACGGCCTCGCGGCCGGCGAGGGCGAGGGTGCGGTTGAGTTCGACCTTGCCGGACGGAGCATCGAAAAGCGTGTAAGTGGCGGGTTCGTAGAACGGATCGTAATAATCCGGATGACCCACCTCTTCGTCGTAGTCCAACTGCGGCGGCGCGTCGGCGAGGGCGACATGGCCCATGACCACGCCATAGCCGGTGACATGACCGCGAATGGTCATGGTTTCCTCGGGAGTCACATCGATCACGCCGTTCAAGACCTCCAAGGCAGGGGAGGCCTCGCCGCTGTAAATCAATTCATCGTTGGCCACGGGGGTGACGGTGCCATGGCCGGAGAGAAAGCTATTGGACCCAAGAACGATATTGGCGCGGTCGAGCTGGATGGTGCCTCCGCTCATCCGGGTGTTGGTGCCGAGGTGGGCGTCTTCGTTGCTGAGAATGGTGGCGGTGGAGGCACCGATGTCGATGTCGCGGGTGAGCCGCACCGATCCGGTTTCCGCCAGGGTGACACCGCCGGAGACCTGCACGTCCCCGATGATCACGCCGGTGCCGGTCAGCGCACCATCGACTTGTAAGGTATTGCCGTCGGTCGCCTGGACGATGGAGTTCACCATGCGAATATCTCCGTTGACCGCGCTGGTGGTTTCGATGCCGCCGGCATAAAGCAGGGCGGTGCTGCTGTTGCCCTGGTCTGAGGAGCCCTGCAACGCGATGCCGTTGGCGGCATTCAGCGTTCCACCTTCCAACAGGATGGCGCCTTGGCCGTTGAAGAGGGACTCCCCGGCGTTGAGCAGGGTGAGGGTGTGAGTGCCGACATCCACCAAGCCGTCGTTGATAGAGAATCCCGACATGCTTTCCGCGTCGCCCAGACTGAGATTGCCTGTCAGGACAATTTCCGGCGTTCTCGGTGGCAACCCATAGCCGGTGGAAAGCGCGTTGAATTGCACCGCGCCATTCACCGCACCGTGGCCGGTGAGATGGTTGAAGGTGCTGCTGTCGGCGGAGAGATTCAGCGCGCCGCCATTCATGCTGAGATTGGCAATATTAACGGCTGCGCTGCGAATGGCCACGGTGTGGGCACCGGTATCGAGCGAGGCACCGACGCCGACAATAAAGGAGCCGATACCCTCCGTGCCCAAACCGCTGTCGCCGGTCACCGTCACGCGGGTTCCGCCAAGGAAGGAGATGGAGCGGATGTCCAAGTCGCCGGAAAGGTCCACGTCATGGTTGATGATTTCGATCAAGTTTCCGCGGTTGTCTTGCACGACGCGATTGTTCACAAGAAGCGCATTGTTGCTGCCGATCCCGGTCAGATTCACATTTTCAAAGCTGACATTTCCACGGATTTGGACCGAACCGAGAACCATCCCGTCACCGTTGGCGAACGCAACGTCCTCTTGGAGCTGGGCACTGCCCGCTCCCGAAACCGTTCCGGTGGCCTGCATATCACCCAAGACCAAGCCACTGCCACTGACATTACCATCCACGTTCAGGGTTTCCGTGTCGGTAACCCGCACCAGCCGACGAACGGAGAGATCCCCGTCCACCGTGCCGTGGCCATTGATGTAAAAGGAGGTCAGGGCGTTATCGGCGGTGACGGTGCCACCATCGAGAACCAGCCGGAAAACTTCGGCTTGGTTGGCGTCGAGAAGGGTGACTTGATGACTGCCGACGTCGAGAGTGTCGAGTTTGACCCCCAAATTTGTGGCAACGCTTCCGATTACCAGGTCCCCCGTTGCCTCGACCGCCGAGGTTTGGGTCCCAGCCACGGGTCCGTCGATCACACCCGCCGCACGCAGCACGGACGCATCGTTAAGTAACAAGCCGTAAGCCGTGGCAAGAGTGCCATCAATGGTAAGAGTTTGGCCCGGGTCCACCCAGACCCAGACGGCCTCCGCGTTGCCAAGAATGGTACCATGTCCCCAAAGAAGACCGGTTTGAAACAGGCTGCCAGTGGCAGTGGCGTCGATCACCGCGCCGAGCAGGCGAGTATCGGCGCGAACCGTCAGCGTGGTGTCCTCGCCCAGCGCCAGAGTGGCGACGTCAGCTGCCTCTGCGGCCCGCAGTGTCATCGCGTAAATTGTCGTTTGCTCTGCGGCCGGTCCCGTGAGCGTTTCAGCGTCGGCGAGCACGATATGCGCCGCCTGGTTGGCGGTGGGTGCGTTTCCTCCCTGCCAGTCCTCGGCCTCATCCCAGATGCCGGTGCCGCCACTCCAATTCACACGCTCGCTGAGAATCACCCCGCTGAAGCCGCCGCGTTCGCCATAACGGACAAACGCCTGTCCGGAAATCTGCCCATGGTCATTGATGTCGTTGGCGGTTACGATTTTAGCGTCGAAATCGGTGTCGGTCAGGGTGTTGAGATTAAAGCTTTCGGTGCCGTCATAGAGAAACCCGACCCGACTTTCGGCGCTGGTGTCAACTTCTCCCACAACCCAGCCATCGGCATTGATGCCACGGGCCATGCTGATGCTGGCTCCGCCCAGTCCGTTTTCTGCCGTGAACGTCGTGCTCAAATCAACCGCTTCCACATCCACGCTGTCGGCATCATTCCACAGCACCGCCTTCTCCAGTCCATTGGCGTTCAAATACCAGCCGACCACCTGGCCGTTCTCGTTCAGCCCCACCGCAGTGGTCGCACGGCTGTTTTCGCCCTCGAAGAAATTGAGGGAGTTGGCGGGCAGTCCTTCCGCAGTGGAATCCAGTATGTAAGCGGTGAGCGAACCACCCCCGCTGGTATGGCCCACCACCTGCCCCTGATTGTTGATGGCGAAGGCCACCGAATTTTCGAAGAGGGCGAGTTGCGCGCTGCCGCTGTGCAGGTCCACCATCACCGGAGTTTCCGCACCGGTGTCATAGAGGAATGCGTGGGTCATCGTGTCACCCACCGTGATTTCCGACCAGCCGACGATGACTCCTTGGTCATTGATGCTGAAGCCACGCGAATTGGTCCCTCCAAGGCTGCCGAGGCCCATGATCGTCGATCCGTCGAAAAAGAATGCCTCTTCTGTATAAGTGGGATTTCGCGCGAAACCAGTGCCCTCGCCATCCTGATTGATCGACCACGACCTGCCCGCCGTATTGGAAGCCTGCAAACCAAACGGCCCCGCCACATCCCAACCGAATGCCGCCCCCATGTTGGTAGTGAAACCCGACCCTGCACTGCCAAAGGCGAAATCCCCTGCGTTGTTCAGGCCGTAAATCGCTTGGAAGCCGCCCACAGGAAGTCCGAACAGAGGCGTATTGCCATAAGCGGATTCCCCGGAAGGCGACGGTGCGACCGGCATCGTGAAACTGCCAAGGTTCGGCACCACGGTGACGTGATAATCCTGCGCCTTTACGTTACCAGCAAGGAGCAATACAGTTAGTAGGAAATATTTTTTCATAAATTGATGGGAGGCTTGTCGCGTGCCGGATTATGTCCATCCGACGTTCCATGGTCAAATTCTTTAAGAGTAAAATAGAAAAATAATTTCATATACCGATTGGACCGGCGGCGAGATTTCATGCCAAACCGAAGCGTGTCATAAATTTGTCACACATCAGGATCGGTCCCTGTTTTCAGCAAACGGCTTGAATAAGCGATGTTTGACGATAGAACATTGATTCAATCGATGACTCATTATTTTCCGACCTGTCTTCCCTTGATCTGCATTTCCAACGCTGATCCGGGTTCACCTCGATACAATACCTCCCCTCCCCCATGAACACCCACCATCTCGAACTCTTCTATTACGTCGCCCGTCACGGCGGTATTTCGCGGGCGTGCCATCACATGCCCTACGGGGTGCAGCAACCGGCGGTAAGTGCGCAAATCATCCGGCTGGAGGAAGACTTGGGGGTGAAACTGTTCGAACGTAAGCCATTCCAGCTCACCGACGCGGGCCGGGAGTTGTACGACTTCGCCGCCCCATTTTTCGGGCAGTTGGACGAAATGGAAGCGCGGCTGCGTGGCAAGATGGCCCTGCGTCTGCGGTTGGCGGGGCCCACCCAAGTCATGCGCGACCACCTTCCCGAGTTGCTGCGCAAGATGGAGCGCACCCATCCGGAACTGCAGCTCAAACTGATCGAGGCCGATGTGCGCCATGCCTCGGAATTGTTGGAGCGCGGGGAGGTGGACCTCTCGGTGGTGGTGCTGGAGGACAAACCCCCGGCGGGCCTGCAATCCAATCTGCTGATCCGGCTGCCGATGGTGCTGCTGGTGCACGAAGACGTGGAGGCGCGGGGATCGGCGGAGCTGCTGCGCTGCGGCGCGGCGGGAAAACACCGGCTGATCACCCTTCCGCAGCATGAGCGAATGCCGCGGCTGTTTTCCGCCGAGCTGCGTAAACGCAAGCTGCTCTGGCCGGTGAGCATGGAGGCCAGTTCGACCGACCTGGTGGCGCGTTACGTCGCGCACGGTCTGGGCGTGGGGCTGGCGGTGGACTCTCCCACCGCACCACTACCCGCCAACGTGCGCAAACTGCCGCTGCACGGTTTTCCCGCACTGCCCATCGCCGCGTTGTGGAAGGGCAAACTGCCCGAGGTGCCCGCCATGTTTCTCCGCCTGCTGGAGGACCGGGGAAGGGCGTTGAGCGAGTAGCCGGGAAAGATTGCGGAGCAACAACGAGCCTGCCAGACGGGGCTTGCCGCACCCGTCGCCTTGCCCTAGCATTCCCGTTCCCATGATCAAATGGATCGTTCAAAAAATCGTCGGCACCAAAAACCAACGCGAGGTCCGGCGAATGCAGCCGCTCGTCAACCGGATCAATGAGATCGAGGACTCCCTCAACAGTCTTTCCGACGACGGCCTGCGCGCCAAGACCGGCGAGTTGAAGAAACGTTTCCAAGACGGCGAGACTCTGGACGACCTGCTGCCCGATGCCTTCGCCGTGGTCAAAAACTGCTGCCGCCGCTTCACCAAATCCGGGCGCCACGTTTCGGTCCGCGGTCAGGACCTATTGTGGGAAATGATCCCCTTCGACGTCCAGCTCATCGGCGGCATGGTGCTCCACTCCGGTCGCATCGCCGAAATGGCCACCGGCGAAGGCAAAACCCTCGTCGCCACCCTGCCCGCCTACCTCAACGCCCTCACCGGCAAAGGCGTTCACATCGTCACCGTCAACGACTACCTGGCCGCGCGCGACTCCGAATGGGTCGGCGAGGTCCACCGGTTTCTCGGCCTCACCGTCGGCTGTCTCCAACACGGCCAGTCCCCCGCCGAGCGCCGCGCCGAATACGCCTGCGACATC
>CAZTYG010000029.1:0-12477 GCA_964617445.1 uncultured Blastochloridaceae bacterium | reverse complement strand
CGCCACTCCCGAAAAGAGAATCCATGCGGCCAGCCAGCCGTGCCATACCTTCCGCCGGGTCATGGTGCGGAGTATGAGGATGGCGTATGTCATTTGTATGACAAAAACGGGAATGATCAGGGTTGACGGATGGCGCTGAGAACGTCGGCGGCTTGCTTGTCGGTGGATGCGTTGAGATCACGCCAGGCCAACTTGTTGTCGCGGAAGAGATAAGCCTGGCGGGAGGTGAAATTACCGCGGACGGGGACGCCGAAGGCGCGGGCGAGGGCGAGGTCGGGGTCGGCGAGGAGAGTGTAAGGGAGATTGTGTTTTTCGCGAAAGGATTTCTGAGCGGCCGGGTTGTCTGCACTGGCGCCGATGACAGTGACGCCGAGATCGGTGAGTTCCTCGAAGGCATCACGCAGGCTGCATGCTTGGCGGGTGCAGCCGGGGGTGTCGGCTTTGGGGTAGAAGAAAACAAGCAGCCAACCTTTGGGAGCGGCTTGGGCGAGGGGGAAGGGGCTGTCGTTATGATCGGTAGCGGTGACATCCGGAAGAGCGGCACCGGGTTCCAGGGGTGTGGCCAGGGAGAGGGCGGGCAAGATGAGTGATGCAGCGAGGAGGAAATGTGACTTCATGAGGCAAGGATAAACCGGATGGCATAAAAAGCCAGTGCCGGTTCCTACAGAGGGCTTTTCATGGGCATGGGATCGGCTACGTTGGCGGGCATGTCGTCAAAATCCAGTTTTCGGGAGAGGCGTGCGGGGGCGTTTGTGCCGGTGTTCGCGTTGCGGCGTTCGGGAGACATGGGGATTGGGGACACGGCGGCGGTGCGCATGATGACCGACTGGTGCGCGGGCAGCGGGTGTTCGGTCTTGCAGTTGTTGCCGGTGAATGAGACCAGTCCGGACCACAGCCCCTACAATGCGATCAGCTCATGTGCGCTGGAGCCGTCGTTGTTGGAGATGTCGCCGGAGGCGGTGCCGGGACTGGATGCGGGGGATTTGCCGCCGCCGCCGGCGGGGTCCGGGCCAGTGCGGTATGGGGAGGTGATCGCCTTGAAGCGCCGCTTGTTGGAGACCGCGCACGCGCGACTGTCGGCATCCGGGGCGCATCCGGACTTTGCGGCGTTTCGACGACATGAGGCCGGATGGCTGGAGGATTACAACCTGTTTCGATTATTGATGGAAAAATGTGAGGGTTCGCCGGTGTGGGAACAATGGCCGGAGGAATGGCGGACCGCGGTGCGCGCGCGGCAATGGCTGAACAGCCTGGATACGGACGCGCGCGCGGCGGCGGCTTTGCGAATGGATTTTTATGCGTATGTGCAGTGGGTGGCGTTCCGGCAATGGGAAGAAACACGCCGTCATGCCGATGCGCGCGGGGTGGCGCTGATGGGGGACATTCCGTTCGGTGTGAGCCGCTACAGCGCCGATGTGTGGGCTTGTCCCGATCAGTTTGATCTTGCATGGTGCGGCGGAGCACCACCGGAGCCGATGTTTCAGAATGATGCGTTTGTCAGTCAGTGGGGGCAGAACTGGGGCATACCGCTCTATCGGTGGGACCGGATGGAGGAGGACAACTTTGCATGGTGGCGGCGACGGGTCGCCCAGACCGCGCGGGTGTTCCGAATGTTTCGCATCGACCATGTGCTAGGTTTTTACCGCATCTATTCGTTTCCCTGGATGCCTTGGGAGAACAATGAATATGTGGGCATGGAAAAGGAAGCGGTGTTGGAACGCGCGGGGGCGCTGCCGGGATTCCTGCCCCGCGATGACGAGAACGAGGAGAACCGGGAGTCCAATCGCGCGGAAGGGGAGAAGTTGCTGCGTATGGTGATGGAAGCGGCGGGGGAGAGCGGGGTGGTGGCGGAGGATTTGGGCGTGGTCCCGGTGTATGTGCGACCCTCGTTGCAATCGCTGAATATACCCGGTTTCAAAATCCCGTTGTTTGAGCGTGACGAGGCGACGCGTGAGTTCTTGCCAACCGCCGAGTATCCGGAGTGTTCGCTGGCGACGCTCTCCACCCACGACCACGAGACGATGGCCGGGGTCTGGGAAGGTTGGTGGGGAGAGATCGAGCGTTGTCTGGGGCCCGGTGTAGCTCCGGTGAATGGCGAGGGTTTGGACGATGCGGCGTTACAGGCCTCATGGGATATTTATCGGACTTTGCGCCTTGCGGGGCTGCCGGACGACCGGCTGCGGCGGCAATACGAGCCGGAGGTTCGTGAGATGCTGATGCGGCGACTGTTGGAGTGTCCGTCCCGGCTGGTGGTGCTTACGCTGCCGGACATTTTCGGCGTGCGCACACGTTTTAATGTTCCGGGTCCGGTATCGGACAGCAATTGGTCGGAGCGAATGCCATTCATGCTGGAGGAAATGGCGGACCCGGACAGTCACTGGGGCGGGATCGGTGTGTGGCTGAACAACGAGGTGGAGCGGGCGGGGCGGTTGTTGCCGTAGCTCTCGCAAGATAAAAGAACTGCTAGGAGCGGGGGAGTAACGTTGCGTATCCCCCGCGAAAGGATGCATAGGCCGGGGACCAGCCGGTGGCGCGCAATTTGTGGTTGAGGACGCGGCGGTTGGCCGAACCGCGGCGGGCGGGGGCGGAGGCTTCGCTGGGTCGCCATGGTTTGCCGGTGCGCTGTGCCAGCCAGTCGAAGATTTCGCGGTAGGCCGCAGGATGGTCGTCCACGACGTTGTAGATCTCCGCATCTCCGATTTCGCGGGCGATGATGTGTTCCACCGCCGAGCAGATGTCGTCGCGGTGGATTTGATTGATCCAGCGGTCGTAGCGCCCGTGGGGGACGGCGAAGTCACCGTCGAGGAAACGATTCAACAGGGCCGCGCGTCCCGGACCGTAGATGGCACCGAGCCGGAGCACGGTGCCGCGCCTGCGCAGCACCTCATCCTCAGCCTCGATGAGGACGTCGCCGGTGGGTGACATGGGAAAGGCTGGCGAGTCCTCGCCCACATCGGAGCCGTCGGTCTGGCCGTAAACAGAAGTGGAGGAGAGATAAATCATTTTTCGGGAGTAGGCTGTCTCCTGGAACACGCGGCGGACGCCGTCGGAGTAAATCTTGCGATAGTCGTCCACCCCGCCGCCGCGGGTGGAGAGGGCAAAAACCACCAACTCCCAATCGCCTTTGTGACGGAGCCATTGATCATGGTCATAGATATCGGCGGCGACGGCCGTCATGCCAGCGGCGGCTGATTTTTGTGCGGACTCCTTGGTGAGTGTCCAGCCGGTGACAATGTGGCCGGCGGAAGCCAGGCGGCGGCCAAGTTCGAGGCCGGTGTATCCGGCGCCGACGATGAGGATGTTCATTCTTCCGTCCCCCACATGCGAAAGCCGCCGGTGAAGGCATGATCGTTGGAACCTCTGCGGCATCCGGGAGGGAGGGGGTTGATATTGGTGGCGTTGCCGCCGCCGAGAACGATCTCGTCGGTTTGAAAGGCGAAGCGGAAGAGAGCGGCGACTTCAGCGACATCTTGACGCCATGCGTTGATGCCGTTTTTTTCCATACCGCAGAGTCCAAGGTAATCCTCGTAGTTGCCTTCTTTGTAGGGTAATTCGCCCAATTCGAGGGGAATGACGCCGAAGTCGGTGACGAGGGCGGAGCCGAGGCCGGTGCCGAGACCGAGGAACAACAAGATTCCGCCGCCGGGCGTGTGGCTCCCCAGCGCCTGCATGGCGGCGTCGTTGAGAATGCGGACGGGCAGGCCGAGGGCCTGTTGAAAATCGTAGCTGGTCCAGCCGGGGGCGAGGTTGTTGGGCTCGACGTGCGGGCGGCCATCGCGAACCGGTCCGGGGTAACCAATGGAAACGGCGTCGTAGCTCCAATCTTGCGTGATCTCCTGCGCACGGTGTGTCATGAGGCCGGGGGTCAGTGCGGGACCGGATTCGAAGGTCCGGCGTTCGGTGTTGCCAGAAACCCGCATTTTCACGGTGGTGCCGCCGATATCGATGACCAACACGTTCATGTCCGTGTCCGGAGTGGCATGGGGGCGCGGTGGAGGGAGGGAGGATCAGGCCGGCTGGTTGGCGCCTTCCTGGGTGTGGCGCACGTCAATGGCTTTGGCCACGAAGATCAATTCCTCGGCGATGTTTTTGGAGTGGTCGCCGATGCGTTCCAAGTTGCGCACCGCGATGACCCACTGGATGCCGAGAGCCGCGGAGTCCGGATTTTTTTGGATCATGGTGGCGACTTCTTCGTTGAGTTGGTGGTGGAGGGCGTCCACTTTTTTATCGCGCAGGATGATTTCCTCGAGTTCCTCGACCTTTCCTTTGCCGAAGCAGCTGATGACGTCCCGGAGCATGGTTCCGGCGATGCGGGCCATGTCGGCAATGTCGGTTTTGAGGGTGGCTTCGGGTTCAACGCTGATATTTTTCGCGCAACGGGCGATGGCCACACTTGCATCACCGATGCGTTCGAGGTCGGTGGAGATTTTGGTGGCTGCGAGGGCGAGGCGGAGGTCGTGGGCGACGGGGCGTTGGCGGTAGAGGAAAGTGAAAACCGCCTGGTCCACGATCACTTCCATTTCATCGAGGCGGGAATCGTCTTTCTCCACCTGTTCCGCCAGTGCCTCATCGCGCCCCAAAAGCGCCTGGGCGCTGCGGTTGACGCTTTGTTCGGCAAGACTGGCCATGGTGATCAGCTTCTGTTCCAGCTCCTGCACTTCGATGTCCAACAATTGATTCGACATGGGTCCCTTTGGTTTTTTTTGGTTTGGTAAGGGCGCGACCATACCACCATCCTAGAAAAACTCACCCATTTCCTTCATCCGCGTGCAGTTTTTCTTTTCGTTGCGGGGACGAGGGCTAGCGTGTCCGCATGGAAACCATGTTTGATTTGAGAGGAGAAGTGGCCGTGGTCATCGGAGCCACGGGTGTGTTGGGTGGGGAAATGGCCGCCGCGCTGGCGCGTGCGGGAGCAAAAACTGCGGTATTGGGCCGCAGCGCCGAACGCGGCACTGCCTGCGCGGAGCGCATTCGCGGGGCGGGAGGGGTGGCGGAATTTTTCCAGGCCGATGCGATTGATCGCGGATCGCTCAAGGAAGCGCGTGCGGCCATCACGGAAAAATTCGGCGCCGCCACCGTGTTGGTCAATGCCGCCGGTGGCAACGACCCGAAGGTGACCGTTACCGCCGACCACGCTTTTGAAACTATCGGAGCGGACGACTGGCGATCGAACTTCGATCTGAACCTGGTGGGTGGCGCGCTGTTGCCATGTCAGGAATTCGGCCCCGCCATGGTGGCGGCCGGTCGCGGTAGTATCATCAACATTGCCAGTGTTTCGGCGCACCTGCCGCTCTCCCGCGTGGTGGCCTACTCGGCGGCGAAAGCCGCCGTGCTGAATCTGACCATGTTTCTCGCACGCGAGTGGGCGTCGCACGGGGTGCGGGTCAACTCGATCACGCCGGGCTTTTTCCCCGCCGAGCAGAACCGGCGGCTGCTCTACAACGAGGACGGGACGCCGACGGAGCGGGCGCGCCAGATTTTGGGACACACGCCGATGGCAAGGTTCGGCAAAGCGGAGGAACTGGCCGGAGCGATCGTGTTCTTGGCCAGTGCTGCGGCCAGCGGATTTGTGACAGGAACCGACATCCGGGTGGACGGCGGTTATTTGTCGCAGACGATTTGACGTTCACAGCGTCCTGAGAGGCTGTCGCGGTGGTCAAATATGAATCGCGCCGCCGAGTCCGGCGTGGGCGGCTTCCATGACCATTTCCCCCAGCGTGGGGTGGGCGTGAATCGTGGCGGCGACTTCGTCGATGGTTGCTTCGAGGGTGATGGCCAGGGCCATTTCCGCGATTAACTCGGTGGCTTCCGCGCCGATGATATGAGCGCCGAGAATCTGACCGTGGGGTTCGCCGATGAGGATTTTGACGAATCCTTCGGGCGCACCCGCCGCCACCGCGCGTCCGCTGGCGCGGTAGGGAAATTTGGACACGCGGAATTTGAGTTCCTGTTCGCGGGCCTTTTTTTCCGTCAGGCCGATGCTGGCGACCTGGGGATGGCAGTAGGTGCAGCCCGGGAAGACCGTGACCTTCTCTGGATGGTGGCCGGGGACGAACATGCCCTCGACCGCCTCCATGGCTTCTTTGGAGGCAACGTGGGCCAGCCATGGTGGGCCGATGATGTCACCGGCCGCGTAGATGCCCGGTGTCGAGGTTTCATAGCGGTCGTCGGTGACCACGAATCCGCGGTCGAGCTTGAGTTCCAGGCCGTCGTCGAGAACGCCGTCGAGATTGGCAACCACGCCGATGGCCACCAGAACGGCGTCGGACTCGATGGTTTTGGACTCCTTGCCCGAAACGGTGATTTTGACACCCTTGGAAGTGACCTCGGTTTTCTCCACTTTGGTTTCCGTGAGCACTTCGATGCCGCTTTTGGTGAAACTGCGGGCCAGCAATTCGGAGGCTTCTTGGTCCTCGATGGGTAGGATTTGCGGCAGCATTTCGACCAACGTCACCTGGGTGCCGAAGGCATTGTAGAAATAGGCGAATTCGACACCGATGGCGCCCGCGCCGATGATGACGATGGACTTCGGCTGTTTGTTGAGTGCCAGCGCCTCGCGGCTGGTGAGAACTTTTTCGCCATCGACGTCGAGGCCGGGTAGGCGGCGGGCCACAGTGCCGGTGGCGATCAGGACCCTGGGTGCCTGGAGGAAATGTTCTTTGCCGTCCTCGCCTTTGAGCACCACGGTTTTGTCACGCTTCACCCGGGCGCGGCCAACGTGGTAGTCCACCTTTTTGGATTTGAACAGGAACTCGATGCCTTTGGCCATTTTGTTGGAGACATCGCGGCTGCGGTCGATGACCTTGGCGAAGTCGTAACCGGGTTCCTTGACGCTGAGGCCGAATTCCTCGGCGCGGTGGAAATCGAGATATAGCTCGGCGCTTTTGAGCAGGGCTTTGGTGGGAATGCATCCCCAGTTCAGACAGGTGCCGCCGGCGCGTTCTTTGTCGATGCAGACGACTTTTTTTCCGAGCTGGGCGGCGCGGATCGCGGCGACGTAGCCGGCGGGGCCGCCGCCGATGACAATGAGATCGTATGGGATCATGGGATCGATTGTGTTGGTGTTGCGTTTTCCGGACCTTCTTGGAAGCGGGGCCACAATATTCCACCCATCCGTCCTCCGCACAAGCCTTGATCGCAACGAGGGCATGCCGTGTTTCAGGTTGTTGATTTTTCCCCTTCCCGCCCGGCGGGGCGGATGGTATGAAACCAGACATGTCCGCACCCGACAAACTTGAAGAAATCTTCCGTCTCCAGGCCGCCCTCAATGAACGCATCGGTGTATGCACCGAGGAAATGAGCGAGGAGGAAAAAACCAAGTGGCTGCTGAACTATTCCCGCGCGATGACCCAGGAGCTGGCCGAACTGGTGGACAGTGTGCCGTGGAAATGGTGGGCCAAGTATCAAAAGTTCGACGAACAGAACGCAAAGGTCGAGGTGGTGGACCTGTTCCATTTTCTGATTTCAATGGCGCAGGTGCTGGGCATGAGTGCCGATGATGTTTACGCCGCTTACAGCAAGAAAAACGAGGTGAACCACCAACGCCAGGATGTTGGTTACACCGCGAAGAACGCGGCGGACTCACGGCATATTTGAAGCGCGCCGGGTGGCGCGGGTATGCAACATTCCACCACCGATCATCCGGCCTGGGCGGTGATCTGGATGAGGCGGGGCAGGAGTTGTTTTTTACGGGAGACGATGCCCTGGAGTTCGAAGAGGCCTGGTTCGAGACGGGGGTAATCGATGGCGTCGAGGATGACGGCGTCCCCCACGCAGAGCAGGACGCTGTAGTGGGTGGTGATGTCGGTGACGAGCAGGCAGAGGAAATCCCATTTGCGCGCGGTGCGCAGGGATTCGAGGGCGGCGCGCAGCTCCTCCTTGCGGTCCCAGAACCCTTGAAGGCCGAGCTCCTCGACCTGGGCGACGCCGAAGCAGCGCCCGCTTTCCCGGTATTCTTTGCAATCACCGATCACGACTTGGTCGGCGGTCTGGACCTGGAGGGCGGAGCCGGCAGCGAAGAAGGATTCGGCATATTTTTTGAGGTCCCGTCCGGCTAGAGGCTCCAACCATGCAAGAATTTCGCGGTCTTCGGCGGTGGTGGTGGGGGAGGTGAGGTGGAGAGTGTCGGAGATGATGCCGGTGGCCAGACAGAGGGCGATGGCGGAATCGGGTTGGACGCCGCGCTGGCGGTAAAGGTGGGCGATAATGGAGCAGGTGGAGCCGAGGGGTTCGTTGATGAAGCGGATGGGCTCGCGGGTGACGAGGCTGCCGCCAAGCCGGTGGTGGTCGATGACTTCCAAGACCTCGGCCTCCTCGATGCCATTGACGGCCTGGGCGAATTCGTTGTGGTCAACGAGAATGAGTTTGGTGCGGTCCGGCTCGACGAGGTCGGATTTGGAGAAGACGCCGTGGAGGCGGCCCTGATCGTCGAGCACGGGGAAGAGTCCGAGCGGGCTGCCGGCCACGTCGTGGCGGATTTTTTCGATGGGTGCGGAGTGAAGGAACGCGAGGGTGTCGCGGATGAGGGCGTGGGTGACGCGCTGGGCGCATTTGATGAGGAGGGTGGTGGTGGCGGTATCGCGCGGGGAGAGGATGACGCCGGTGCCCGCGGCGCGCGCGGCATCGAGCAGGGCGGGCTCCATTTCGTAGCCGCCGGTGACCACGATGGCGCGCACGCCGTATTGGATGGCGGGTTGTTGGATGCTGGGGCGGTTGCCGACGACGAGGAGGACTTTTTCCGGAGGGTATTCTTCGATGCGTTCGCGAAAGGCGTCGGCGCGCATGGCACCCACGGTCAGGAGCAGGTCCTCCTCATCGTGTTCGCGCACGGCGTGGACGAGGGTGCCGCCGAGGACTTTGGCAATGCGTGCGAGGTTGCTGGAGACAATGCGGGCGCGCCCGCCCTCGGAGCAGTCGGCAGGCAGGAGGAGGTCGAGGGTTTTGGTGAGGGAGACCATGCCGAGGAGGTTGCGGTCGGCGTCGATGACGGGGAGGCTGCGAAAGCCGTCGGCGCGCATTCGGTCGAAGACTTCCATGACCGACTCGTCGGCACCTGCGGTGACGACCGCGCGGCGGGAGATTTGTCCGGCGGTGGGCCGGACGTCCATGACGAGTTTGGGTGCGGGCAGGCCGGCTTGTTCGAGGGCGAATGCGGTGCGGGCGTTGACATCGCCACAACGGGCGGCCTCGGCGGGTTCCCGTCCGGTGCGGGACAGAAGATCGGCGTAACCGATCGCGGAGCAAATCGCGTCTGTGTCGGGGTTTTTGTGGCCGATGACGTAGGCGGGCATGGGCCGGGATCAGCCGTCGTCGCCGATGGAGCCGGTGGGGCAGATTTCCAGCGCCCGATGTGCGGCGTCCTCCTCTACGGGAGTGGAGGGCTGCTTGTAGAAATAGACGTAGGATTCGTCGTCGTTGTATTTCAAAAGATTGGGAGCCTCGTCGAGACAGACGTGGCAGGGGGTGCAGGTGTCGTCCACATACCATTTTCCGGGGACGTTTTCGGGAAGTTTGCGTTCGGGGTCGGCCATGTATGTTCTCCTTGACCTGCACTGTAGTTTTTCCGTGCGCTCCGGGCAATGTCAAATAAGGTGCGTGGATGCCGAAGGAAACGGATGTGCTGGTGGTGGGCGCCGGACTGGCGGGCGCGGTGTTGGCTGAGAGGCTGGCCAACGAGCGCGGGCTGCATTGTGTGGTGATTGACCGCCGCCGCCACATCGCGGGCAACGCCCACGACGGCCACGACGCCGCCGGGGTGATGCTGCACACCTACGGCCCGCACTATTTTCGGACCAACTCCGACCGGATCGTGGAGTATTTGAGCGGCTTCACCGAGTGGCATCCGGTGGAATACCGGATTCTTTCCTGGGCGGAGGGGAGATTCTGGCAGTTTCCGATCAATCTCAACACCTTCGAGCAATATGTCGGGCGGCGCTGCACCTCCGAGGAGATGGAGCGGGTGCTGGCGCAATGGCGCGTGCCGATCGAGCATCCAGCCAATTCCGAGGAGGTCATCATCTCGCAGGTGGGGCGGGAGTTGTACGAGATGTTTTTCAAGAACTACACACGCAAGCAGTGGCGGCGCGACCCGCGGGAGTTGGATCCATCGGTATGCGGGCGCATTCCGATCCGCACCAACCGCGATAATCGCTATCTATCGGAAAAATTCCAGGCATTACCGAAGGACGGCTACACGAAAATGGTGGAGCGCATCCTGACCCACCCGAACATCGAGGTGATGTTGGGGGTGGATTTTTTCGAGTTGCGCCAAGAATTCCGTTGGAAGCATCTGGTTTATACCGGCCCGATCGACGCTTACTATGACCACGCCGAGGGGCCGCTGCCCTACCGATCGTTGCGGTTTGAGCCTGAGACCCTGCGCAAGAATTTTTTCCAGCCGGTGATGCAGGTGAACTATCCGAACGAGCAGGATTTCACGCGGATCGTGGAGCTGAAACACGCCACCGGTCAGCGCATCCCGGTGACGACCATCGTGCGTGAATACCCCGATGACTACGGTCCCGGCAAGGAGCCCTATTATCCGATTCCCGCGCCGGATGCGCGTGCGATCTACGAGCGTTACGCCGAACGCGCCGGGGTGGAGGAGAACGTCAGCTTCATTGGACGTTTGGCGACCTACCGGTATTACAACATGGACCAGGTGGTGGGCATGGCGCTGGCGGAATACGACAGGCTCAAAGACGCGCCGCATCTGGGGCAGACGACGGGTTGACGCGAGCGCGGTTGTTGCCCGCTGCAGCGGGGTGTGGATGTAGGCTGACCGCTGTGATTGGGGAGGGCCAGCGCCCTCCAAGATTGGTTATCAGCTGCAACCCAGGCTGGCGCCGCAGTTCAGGCAGGTGGCGCAGGTGCCGGTGTGTTTGATTTTGCTGCTGCCGCATTCCGGACAGGTGATGCCGTCGCGAAAGCGAATGGTCAGTTCGTCGCCCATCTCGTCGATGTCCACCTGGCTGCCGTCGTCGGTGCGAAAGGCGACGTGACGGTGGTGGTGGACGGCGACGGGGGAGTCGGAGTCCTTTTCCAAAGGCAGGTCTTCCACGGGTTTGTTGAGTGCTTTGCGTTCGGCTTCGTGGATTTCCTTGAGGGGGAGTTCCTGCTGGTGGGCATTGGGGGAGTTGGCTTCGAGGTAACCCTCGATGAATTGGTTGCCGAGCCAGCGGAAGATGTAGTCGATGATGGATTTGGCGATGGGGATGTCGGGGTTTTTGGTGAAGCCGCTGGGTTCGAAGCGGGCGTGGGCGAATTTTTTGACCATGGCTTCGAGTGGGACGCCGTATTGGAGCGAGAGGGAGACGAGGGTTCCAATGGAGTCCATGAGGCCGCCGATGGTGCTGCCTTCCTTGGCCATGGTGATGAAGAGTTCGCCGGGTTGTTTGTCATCGAAGAGGCCGACGGTGAGGTAACCCTCGTGGCCGGCGATGTCGAATTTATGGGTGATGGAGACGCGGGTGTCGCTCATGCGGCGGCGCAGGGGCTGCGGGATGGCAGGGGCTTGGACGGACGCTTTTTCGTCGGCGCCCATGTCCTTGGTTTTTTTGACGTTGAGGGGGGCGGAGCGTTTGGAGCCGTCGCGGTAGATGGCGATGGCTTTGAGGCCGAGTTTCCAGCCGTCGATGTAGGTATTGATGATGTCCTCGACGGTGGCTTCTTTGGGGAGGTTGACGGTTTTGGAGATGGCGCCGGAGAGAAAGGGCTGGGCGGCGGCCATCATGCGGATATGACCCATGTAGTGGAGGGAGCGGGAGCCGCGGGCGGCCTGGAAGGCGCAGTCGAAGACGGAGATATGCTCGGGTTTGAGGCCGCTGGCGACATTCTTGCCCTCTTCGGTGACGTCCTCGATGGTGTCGAAGCGGTCGATGTGGTCGATGATTTTGACGATGGTTTCGGTGTCGTAGCCGAGGGCACGGAGGGATTCGGGGACGGTGTTGTTGACGATTTTTAGCATGCCGCCGCCGGCCAGGAGCTTGTATTTGACGAGGGCGATATCGGGTTCGATGCCGGTGGTGTCGCAGTCCATGAGGAAGCCGATGGTGCCGGTGGGGGCGAGCACGGTGACTTGGGCGTTGCGGTAGCCGTGGCCATCGCCGAGCCGGGCGGCGAGGTCCCAGGCGTCGCGCGCGGCGTTGCGGAGGTTGGCCGGGCAGCTGGGGTCGATGTGATCGACGGCCTTGCGGTGGAGCCGGATGACCTCGCGCATGGGTTCGACGTTGTCGGGGGCGGGGGGTTGGTCGAGCTGGAACATGCGGGCGTCGTGGTAACCGGGGAAGGGGCCGACGTGGGCGGCCATCTCGGCGCTGACGGCGTAGGCGGTGCCGGTCATGACGGCGGTGATGGCACCGGCCAGGCCTCGGCCTTCATCGGAATCATAGCCGTGGCCGTAGCTCATGATGAGCGAGCCGAGGTTGGCGTAGCCGAGGCCGAGGGTGCGGAAGATGTGGGAGTTGACGGCGATGCCCT
>CAZTYG010000028.1:11121-12735 GCA_964617445.1 uncultured Blastochloridaceae bacterium | reverse complement strand
GTATTCCCTCTCCGCCGGCGGTCCCGTCCTCGCCCCCGAATCCGGCGCGCTTGTCATCACCCCCATCTGCGCCCATTCCCTCACGAACCGACCCGTCATCGTCGATGGTAACGAACCTATCTCGGTCTCCATTCCCGACCACTCCGCCCCGCTTCAGTTGGCCACCGACGGGGTGATCTGCTCGGCTCTCCTGCCCGGCGACCGCATCGAGTTGGAGCGCGACCCAACCGAAGTCCGCCTCGCCCATCTTCCCGAAAACGGATTCTACGAGGTCCTACGCCAAAAACTCCGCTGGAGCGGCACCACCCACTGAGTAGCCAAGCATCCGCGCTTGACGCCCTTGCGCTCTTTCCACTAAACCTCCCGGAATCGCCTCATGATGACGAAAAAAATTTCCGAGACCCTCAAGCCCTACCTCATCGACTTGGACTTGAAAGAATCTTCCCACGAAGCGGTCCTGCGGGAACTCACCCGTCTCATCCACGGCCATCAAGACGTCGTCAATGCGGAGGGATTCTTCCAGGACCTCATGGCCCGCGAGAAACTCGAGTCCACCTGCCTCGGCAACGGCATCGCTTTCCCCCACGCCCGGACCGACCACGTCAAAAATCTCATCATCATCGCCGGACGCAGCCGTGAGGGGGTGAAATTCGAAAACACCGATCAGCCCGTCAAACTCCTCTTCATCATCGGCACCCCCAAACGCATGGTCACCGACTACCTCGCCACCGTCGGCGCCCTCGCCCGCCTTCTCAAGGAAGAGAGCCTGCGCCAAAAACTCATGTCCACCAAAACCCCGCAGGGCTTCATCGGCGAAATCTCCGAGGCGGAGGCCCGCACCTGAGCGCCTCCTCCCCAGCGCGCATGGTCACCCTCAAGGACATCGCCCGCAACCTCGGCCTCTCGGCCATGGCGGTTTCCAAGGCCCTCCACGACGCCCCCGACATCGGCGCCGCCACCAAAGAACGCGTCCGCAACGAAGCCCGCCGCCTTGGCTACATCCCCAATCGCGCGGCCCGCGGCCTGCGCGGTGGACGCTCCGGACTCATCGGCATCGTCCTGCCCGCCCTCAACGAACCGGTCGGCTGCAACATGCTCTGGGGCATCGAACAAGAAGCCGCTGCCCGCGGCTTCGAAACCCTCGCCGCCTCCTCCCAAAACCTGCCCGACCTCGAAATCGCCGCCGTCCAACGCATGTTCGAACGCCAAGTCGAGGCACTCTTTCTCTTCTCCCTCACCCGCCCCCAACACCGCTCCCCCATCCTCGACGCCGCCCGCCGCTACAAAACCCCCGTCGTTTTCCTCGACCACTATCCTGCCGATGCCGTCCACTACCCCGGCGCCGCGTGGGTCGCTGCCGACGCCGCACGCGGCGGCTTTCTCGCCACCGGTCACCTCCTGTCCCTCGGCCATAAAAACATCCTCTACCTCTCCGGCCCCCCCACGGTAAGCTCTGCGGCCGAGCACTTCAACGGCTACCGCAAAGCCCTTCGCACCTCCCACATCGAATTCTCCGAGCAGCGCGTCTTCCTCGCCGGTCTCGATATCGACTCCGGAAAACACGCCATGGCTCACGCCCTCACCGAGGAGGCCCCCTTCTACGCCGTTGTATGC
>CAZTYG010000028.1:1919-11111 GCA_964617445.1 uncultured Blastochloridaceae bacterium | reverse complement strand
ATCGGTGCTCGCCAATCCCTGTTCCAACAAGGCTATCGTGTTCCCGACGACATCTCCATCGTCGGTTTCGGCGACGGCCTGCTTGCCGCCAACATGGGCGAAGGCCTCACCACCATCCGCCATCCCCAAGTAGATCTCGGAAAAGCCGCTTTTCAAATCTGGCACAAGGCCCGCGAAAACGACGCCAAACTGGAGTCCAAGGTCCTCCCAGTCGAACTCATTATGCGCCGCAGCACCCAACCCCCCGCCTTCATCCTCGCCCGCCGGAAAAAATAAGCCCTTTTTTTCCCTTTGATCCCTCCCCTCACCTCGCGTATTCTGTTCGGCCATTGCCCGATGGTGTAACGGTAACACAGCGCCCTTTGGAGGCGTTATTCATGGTTCGAATCCATGTCGGGCAGCCACCAGAGGTTCCCGCGTGCATCCACGGCCAAGCCCACCTTTCTCACAGGCTCCTCCATCCAACCCATGAAAATTATTATCTCCGGCATCGGTGAGGTCGGCTCCCACCTCGCCGGACTGCTCGTCGAAAAAGGACACGAACTCATCCTCATCGACCCCGACCCCGCCAGCGTCGCCGCCATCGAAGAGCACATCGACGCCAAAATCATCCTCGGCTCCGCCACTTCCGCCGCCCTCCTCGCCGAAGCCGGCGTCCACGGTGCCGACCTCTTTCTCAGCCTCACTTCCGACGACGAAGTCAACCTCGTCGCCTGCTCCGTCGCCAAAGGTCTCGGTGCTAAAAAAGCCGTCGCCCGCTACCACGCCCCCGCCCGCCGCGACCACCAAGTCTTCTCCTACTCCCGCCACTTCGACATCGACTACCTCGTCTCCCCGGAACGCCTCGCCGCCGCCAACCTCGCCAAAGAAGTCCACAGCCCCATCAGCCCCGTCCTCGACCAGTTCGCACGCGGCAGCATCGAGGTCCTCCAGGTAACCATTAGTCCCGAATCCTCCGCCACCGGCAAACCTCTCAACGAAATCAAACTCCCCGCACGCGTCCGCGTCGGCATCATCCGCCGTGACGGCAAAGTCCTCATCCCCGGCGCACGGGAACAGCTCCAGCCCGGCGACGAAGCCATTCTCATCGGCGCCCCCCAATCCATCACCGAGGCCACACGCCTCCTCGAAGGTAAAGAACGTGAGAAAAAAAGCCGCATTGTCGTTTATGGCGGCGACGATATCGGCATCGCCCTCATCGAAAACTTCAACCCCGGCGAGGTTCAGATCAAACTCATCGAGCCCCATCGCGCCAAATGCGAATTCATCGCCGAACACTACCCTTGGGTCGAGGTCATACAAGGCGAAGCCATCCACTCCCGCCTGCTCGTCCAGGAAAACATCGTCGAAGCCGACATCTTTGTCGCAGCCACGCGCGATGACGAAAACAACGTCATGGCCTGCCTCCAGGCCGCCAAACTCGGCATCCATCCCACCCTTCTCGTCATCCATCGCCCCGACTACGCGGGTGTCCTCTCCGACCTCGGCGACCTCATCGGCGTCTCCGCCACCATCAGCCCACGTCTCGTCACCGGCCGCGAACTCCTCCGCTACGTCACCACCGAACCCTACCTCGTCCTCTGGGAACTCCCCGGTGAAGAACCCCAGATTATCCGCCTCCGCCTCGACGCCCCCGAATCCAAACTCTTTGGCACCGCCATTCGCGACCTCAAATGGCCGCCCCACACCCTCCTCCTCGGCATCGAACGCTCCGACGGAACCATCGTTCCCACCGCTGCCGACACCATTCAATCCCGCGACTCCCTTCTCCTGCTCACATTCAAATCCAACCGCGCCGAAGTCCTCGAACTCTTCCGTCCTGCCATCGGTTGACCCAGCTGGTCATGAACCTCCGCTTCATCAGCTTCATCCTCGGCATCATCCTTCTCCTCGAGGCCGTCCTCATGGGCCTTTGCATGGCATTCGAGCACCTCTGGATCGGCCACACCCTCCCCGGCATGGTCCAGGCTTGGGCCGTCAGTGCCGTCCTCACCGCCACCCTTGGAACCGTCCTCACCCTCACCGGCAAGCGCGCCCAACAAAGCCAGATTTTCCGCCGCGAAGCCATCGCCGTCGTCGGCCTGGGTTGGTCCCTCGCCGCCATCATGGCCGCACTCCCTTTCCTTCTCGCCCCACTCCCCATCCACCCCGCCGACTGCCTCTTCGAAGCCGTCTCCGGTCTCACCACCACCGGCGCCACCATCTTTCCCGACCTCACACTCCTTCCCGATTCCCTCCTCCTCTGGCGCAGCATCACCCAATGGCTCGGCGGCATGGGAATCGTCATCCTCTTCGTCGCCCTCCTCGGATTCCTCGGCGTCGGTAGTAAAATTCTCTTCAGCCGCGAAACCAGTGCCGTCGCCGACTCCGATCTCCTCCCCCGCGTCCAAGCCCTCTCCCTCCGCTACCTCGGCATCTACCTCGCCTTCACCGCCATCGCCTTCACCGGCCTCATCCTCTGCGGCCTCAGCCCCTTTCACGCGCTTAACCACGCATTCACCGCCATCTCCACCGGTGGCTTCAGCACCCACAACGAAAGCATCGGTTACTACTCCTCCCAATCCGTCCACCTCTGGATCATTCTCGTCATGATCACCGGCGGCATCGCTTTCCCCCTCCACTTCCTGATCCTCGCCAAACGCAATGCCGGCCTGCTCCTCAAAAACGAGGAGTGCCGATCCTACCTCATCCTCCTGCTCTTCTTCGCCACCACCACCACCCTCGCACTTCTCACCATCGACCGTCCCGACGACGGCCTTTCCCTTCCCGACTTCGCCCTCGCCGCCGCATTTCAAACCACTTCCATCATGACCACCACCGGCTTCAGCACAGCCGACTACAACCTCTGGCCCCCCCTCGGCCAGAAACTCATCATCCTATGCATGATCTTCGGCGGCTGTGCTGGCTCCACCTCCGGCGGCCTCAAAATCGCCCGCCTCCTCGCCTTCGTCAAAATTATCCTCCTCCAGCTCCGCCTCACCTTTCGCCCCAACCTCGTCTCCCACGTTCGCCTCAACGGAAAAATCATCGACTCCGAAGTCACTCAGGGCGTCACCTTCTACATCGCCCTCTACGCCTCTCTCATCCTCGCCGGAGCCGCCGTTCTCGCTTTCCTGGAACCCTCCTTTGACCTCGTCTCGATCTTTTCCGCCAGTGTCTCCGCTGTCAACAACATCGGCCCCGCCCTCGGCGAAGCCGGCCCCGCCTCCACCTACGCCAGCTACTCCCTTTTCGGCAAACTCTGGCTCTCTTTCCTCATGCTCGTCGGACGACTCGAAATCCTCGCTATCCTCCTCCTCTTTCTCCCGTCCTTCTGGCGTAAATTCTAATTCTACTGAGTATATCCCATGCCTCCGTGGATATAGACTCAAATCCGCGCTTGTAATGAGACTCCTTCTCAAGTAGCTTGGCCGCCCTATGAAAAAATTACTTCCCCTCTTTGTCCCCATCGGCTTCGCCGCCGCTCTGATTCTCACCTCTTGCACGAGCGAAACCACCCCGCCTGCCTCCGCCGGCTTGACCCTCGAGAAACTCGTCATTGCCCTCAAGCCCGACAAAGACCCTGACAAAATGCTGGCTGAAAAAAACCAGCTCGCCGCCTACCTCTCCGAAAAACTCGGTCGCCCCGTCGAAGTCATCGTCCCCCTCAGCAGCTCCGTCATTCAGGAAGGCTTCGCCAACGGTTCGGTGGACCTGGGCTACCTCTCCGCCACTGACATGCTCAACGCCCGCAACGCCGCCGTCGCCCGCGTCCTGCTCGCCGGTGAAATCAACGGCCAACTCACCTACCAAAGCTACTGGGTCGGGCCTATCGACAGTCCTCACCAATCCATCGCCGACCTTCGCGGACGGCCCGTCGCCTTCTCCAGCCGCACCAGCACCTCCGGCTACATCGTCCCCCATGCCGACCTCATCCAACGGGGCCTCATCCCCGAAGGCGCCAACCCCGAAGAATTTTTCGGCATCGGCAACGTCTGGTACGGCACCGGCTACGTCTCCGCCGTCCAACAAGTCCTCAACGGTGACGCCGAAGCTGCCGCTGTCAGCTACTACGTTCTCGACCAGGACCGCCACCTCTCCGCCGAGGACCGCGCCAAACTCCGCAAAATCGCCGAGCAAGGCCCCGTCCCCACCCACGTCATCGCCATTCGCACCTCCATCTCCGCCGCCGACGCCGCCCTCATCCAAGAAACTCTCCTCGCCATGAACGACGAAATCCCCGACCTGCGCGACAAAGTCTTCACCTCCAAAATCGTCCCTGTGGACGAAGAATCCCACCTCGCCCCCCTCGCCGAATACCTCCGCCTCATCGGCCTCCAACGATAAACAAGGCCAAACGGGGATGGCCTTGTGAAGCATTGTCTTCGAAGCTGTGAAAAAAAGTCCCGGAATGCCGAATTTCAAGAGGAAAGCCGCTGGATGAGTCGCGTGCAAGGCGCCGATTCACAGCCATACGCAATGGACAAGCAACGATGTCCGGCGGCTTGATCCGTCGAAAGACGGCGTTGCGGGAGTTATTTCACAGCTTCTTAAACCGAATTCTTAAAACTCAACACTCCCATGGCCTCCCCTCCCATCCCTGCAATCCCCCTGCACCCTTGTACCGGTGAGGACGCCCACCTACGCGTCTGCGGACTCGGCCTCAAGCGCGGCGACCGTTGGCTCTTTCGCCACATGGACTGGGAACTGCCACGCGGCAAATTCATCGCCCTCGTCGGCCCCTCCGGCGTCGGTAAAACTTCGTTGCTTGGTGTCCTCGCCGGCATCCTTTCGCCCACCGAAGGCGAAGCCACCTACTGCTGCGACGCCGCATGCCACCACCCCGCCGCCGACTTTCAAAAACGCATGGGCATCATCTTTCAACACCTCCGCCTCGTCCCCAACCAGGACCTCCTCTCCAACGTCCTCTGCGGACGCCTCGGACGTTACCCATGGTGGCGCACCACCCTCGGCTTTCCACGCCGTGACAAACAAGAGGCCTACGCCATCCTCCACGACCTCGGCCTCGGCAAAGACGCCTACCGCTGGGTCGCCGAAACCTCCGGCGGCGAACAACAACGCACCGCCGCCGCCCGCGCCCTCTTCCAACAACCCGAAATCATCCTCGCCGACGAACCCGTCTCCAACCTCGACACCTACTTCGCCGGACGTGTCCTCGGCCTGCTGCGCGAACGCGCCCACCGCGATCGCCTCACCGTCGTCTGCGTCCTCCACGACGCCGCCCTCGTACACCGCTTCGCCGACCTCGTCCTCAGCCTCGACCCCCAAAACCCCGAAGGCTGGCGTATCCGCGAAAATCAGCCCCACCTCGCCGCCTGACCCCATGACCCCGCCACCCGACCCCCGGCGCGCGACACTCCACGACGATACCACCAATCGTCCCGCTCTCCCCCCGCTGCCCGAACGCCCCTTCTACCAGCGCCTCAACGTCCTCAACGTCACCCTCCTCATCTTTCTCCTCGCTTTTGTCTTCTCCCTTCCCGCCCTTCAGGGCACCGGCCGTCAACTCGATTACCTCGGCAACATCCGCCGCTTCCTCGGCCAATTCTTTCCCCCCGACTTCTCCGTCACCCCCCAGGTCCTCCTCGCCCTCGTCGAAACCATTCAGATGGCCGTGGTCGCCACCGCCTTCGCTGTCATCCTCTCCCTCCCCCTCGCCGCCGCCGGGGCCCGCACCGTCTCCCCGGCATGGCTCGTTGTCATCGCCCGCATGATCATGAACCTCATCCGCACCATCCCCGGCCTCATCTGGGCGCTCATCGCCGTCGCCATCGTCGGTGCCTCCCCCCAGGCCGGCGTCATCGGCCTCACCTTCTACAGCATCGGCTACCTCGGCAAATTCTTCTCCGACGCCCTCGAATCCGTCGATCTCGACACCGCCGCCGGACTCCGCGCCATCGGCGCCGACCCCCTCCAGGCCTTCCAACACGGCCTCTGGCCCCACGTCAAACCCCTCGTCTGGAGCTACTCCCTCTGGATGCTCGAATACAACATCCGCTCCGCCTCCATTATCGGTTACGTCGGTGCCGGCGGTGTCGGTGTCCTCCTCTTCACCTACCAACAATACTACTGGTGGGACCGCTTCTGCTCCGTCCTCATCTTCATCCTCATTCTCGTCACCCTCCTCGACGTCCTCGGCGAATGGATTCGCGGGCGCATCACCAAACGCATCCAACGCCCCCTCGCCTCCTCCTGACCCCACTCCCCGCCTCCCCGCCCTATTCCCGCCACATCCAACCAACCCCACAAACCATATTTCCACATCGTGAGTCATGTACGTACATGACTCACGGTGTGGTTTAGGTCCTGTTAACGAAAAGGACCTAGGCACGATGCCTGCAAAAGATTGCCCTCGCCTTTCCTTTGCATGGGCTCCCTGCCCAAGATTACGAAGGGAGGAGCATCGGCGGAATCCAAGAGATTTTGCGGAAAGAAATACGGGACTTGAATCCTGACCGTTGCTCCCTTGGATGGTTTCACCATGGAACGACTTGATTTTGACTCTACAGAGACTTGGACCTCCTCATTGGTCGAGGAATGGAAACGTATCGGCGGTGCCGCCCTCGCCTCCCGCGGCTCCTTTTCCGCCGCGCTCTCCGGCGGCACCACCCCCGCTCCTTTCTACAAGGCCCTCGCCGCCCTCCCCCACTGGCCTTGGGAAGCCACCCACTTGTTCATCGGCGACGAACGCTGGGTGCCCTCCGACCACAAAGACTCCAACTACAAGATGATCTACGAATCTTTCTACCCGCACAAAATCAACCTCCACCGCTGGAAAACGGAAATCAACAGCCCTGACAAAGCCGCCCACGAATACGAAACCATTATCAAACGCGAACTCGGCGAACCCGCCCGCTTCGATCTCATCCTGCTCGGCGTCGGCAACGACGGCCACACCGCTTCCCTCTTCCCCGGCACCGATGGCCTCAAAGAAACCACACGCCTTGCCATTGCCAACTTTGTCCCCCAAATCCCCGCCCAACGCCTCACCTTCACCCATCCCCTGCTGGCCGAAGCCCGCGAAATCTGGTTCCTGACCAAAGGCGAGTCCAAGGAACCCTGGCTGGCCAAAATGGTGGAAGCCCCCGGCGAGGACTTTCCCGCCCGCGCCGTCGGCTCCAAACATGGACGCACCGCCATCTACCATTGCCGCTGACCTCTGCGGCACTAGAATATCCTGGCAAAACCATGTGTTTTTGCGGATGACAAGCATTGGGTTCAAGCTAGCTTCAGCGGATGTCTCTCAACGCTTTGACCCCCACCCGGCCGGGCGGCCGCAAGGCCAAGCCTTTTACACTGGTAATTTTCGGCGCCAGCGGTGACCTGACCCAACGCAAGCTGGTCCCCGCACTCTTCGGTCTCCACAAAGAGGGCTTTCTGCCTGAGGACTTCGAAATCATCGGGTTCGCCCGACGGGAAAAATCGCACGGCCAATTTCGCGAGGAGATGCTGGAAGGCACCCGAAAATTTTCCCGGTTGGCCCCCATCAATTCCACCGACTGGGACCGATTCGCCAAACACCTCTCCTACCATGTCGGCAACTTCGACGACGCTCCGGCCTACGATTCTCTGCAAAAACGCCTCCGCAAGCTGGAAGAGGAACGCGGCCTCTCCCAACATCTGTTTTACATGGCCACCGCTCCGGAGTTTTTCTGCCATGTCATCGAGGAACTCAACCGGGTTGAACTCGCCGGCCACGGTATCCGCTCCCGCGTGGTGATCGAAAAACCCTTCGGCCACGACCACAAGTCCGCCCAAGAACTCGTGCTGGCCCTCCAAAAATGCCTGGATGAAGATGCCATTTACCGCATCGACCACTATCTGGGCAAAGAGACCGTACAAAACCTTCTCTATTTCCGCTTCGGCAACTCCATATACGAGCCATTGTGGCACCGCTCGATGATCGACCACGTTCAGATCACAGTGGCGGAAAAAGAAGGAGTGGGAACCCGCGGCGGCTATTACGACGGTGTCGGAGCCATCCGTGACATGGTGCAAAACCACCTCATGCAGCTGCTGACCATCACCGCCATGGAGCCCCCCGGCTCGCTGCACTCCGAGGCGATTCGGGACGAAAAAGTCAAAGTCCTGCGCTCCATCCCCACTCCACAAGCGGAGACAGTCGTCAAAACCGCCATTCGCGGCCAATACAACGGCTATTTGGAGGCGGACAAGGTGGACCCCGACTCCAAGACCGAGACCTACGTGGCCCTCAAGCTGACCATCGACAACTGGCGCTGGGCGGGCATCCCGTTCTATCTACGCACAGGAAAAGCACTGGCCACCCGCGCCAGCGAGATCGTTGTTGTTTTCAAACGCCCGCCTATGACGCTGTTCCACACCACGGAACGCGAGCACGTCCACCGCAATCGCATCCATATCCGGCTCCAGCCCGACGAGGGCATCCACCTCAACTTCAACGCCAAGGTTCCGGGCAAGAGCGCGATGAGCGCGGTGGACATGGACTTCCAATACAGCAACCGCTTCGGTTCCTACTCCCCGGAGGCCTACGAGCGTCTGCTGCATGATTTTATCATCGGTGACTCCACCCTCTTCACCCGCGCCGACGAGGTGCTGGAAGCTTGGCGGATCGCCGATGCCATCAGCGAGGGCTGGCAAAAGGCACCAGTGGCCCGTTATGACGAGGGGTCATGGGGTCCGGCCGAAGCAGACGAATTACTGGCCCGTGACGGCAACAGTTGGATTCGACTGGGCCAGCGTGGCACCACGGTCGGTGATTCCGGCGACGGCATCTGACCGGCACCCCAAAGGAGCGGTCATCAGAGTGGGGGCGGAGAGGCGGGGCGTTGGTACCAAAAGCCGCAGGCGCGGCGGTCCTTGAGTTTCCACGGCTGAAGCGCCAGGAAAATAAGTCGCAACAGCTGGAGGTCGGAATGCCAGGTGATCTTGCGATCGGAGGTCAGGATGGAAGCGCGGGAGATGACTCGAAATTTCATGCGACGGCGGTGGCCCCAGGATTTTAACGCAAGAGTGAAATACACTTCTTCGCCGGCGTAGATATCCGGATCAAATCCTCCGGTCTCTTCCCAGGATTCGCGGCGGCAGAACAGATAAGAACCCGCCGCCAGATGGAATACCCGCGCCATCAGATTCCATGTTCCGAGCACCAAAGAGGGCAGGAAGCGGAGTTGCGCGGAGTAGGTGCCCGGCGCGGCATTCAAGCCGACCCAG